>JBKJRO010000152.1:0-7963 GCA_046594555.1 Solirubrobacteraceae bacterium | reverse complement strand
TCAGCGACGAGGCGTTCAGCGCCTTCCACGGCAACAGGGGGCCTGACCTCGTGAAGGCACGGGCGCTGGCGGTCAAGACCGCAGCCGAGCACGGCCGCTGCATCCTTGTCGCCCAGGACGCTGATCGCTTCGCCCGTGGCGCAGGCGACGCGCCCGGAGCCGCTGACCACCTCGGCGAGATCTACTTCCAGCTCAAGCGGGCGGGCGTCGAGCTGTGGACCGTCAGGTCCGGCCACCTGGACCTGCTCCGCGCTGCCATCGAAGGCGAACGCGCAACCGACGAAAGCTCCCGCAAGAGCCAGGCTGTCCGTGCAGGTCTCGAGCGGCGCCGGGACAACGGCAAGCCGGTCGGCGCGATTCCGCTCGGCTACACGGTCGACAAGAACATCGTTGGCGCGGCGCGGCAGATCGACCCGTCCACCGCGCCGATCGTCGAGCGGATCTACAGCATGGTCGAGGAGGGCGCCACGAACGGCGATGTCGCCCGTGCGCTGAACGCTGAGGGCATCACCGGCCAGCGCGGCAAGCCGTGGGCGTCACGGTCGGTCAGGACGATCGTCCACAACGCCGCCTACACCGGCATCAGCGGCTACCCGGTGCTGATCGAGCCGGACCGCTGGCATCGTATCCACGAGAATCTCCAGCGGCTCGACCCGGCCGCTGTGCAGCGGCGTCAAGGCGGCCGGAAGCCGATCGACGACGGGTTCATCCTGCGGGGCATCCTGCGGTGCCGGATCTGCGACTCGGCGCTCTATACGAGGACCGAGGGCCCGAACCAGGCGCGGAAGTACGTGTGCCGGCATCGACGTCAGCAGACCGGGATCTGCTGGGCTCCGATCATCCCGGCGGCGCTGATCGAGGGCCACGTCCTGCGGCACCTGGACAAGTTCATCGGCAGCGCGTCTGACTGGATCCAGGAGCAGGTCAGCCGCAAGGGTCAGGAACAGGCCGCCCGCGAAGCCGCGCTCGATCGTCAGCGCGCGGCTCTCGACGCTCTGGGCGTTCAGCGCGGTCATCTGGTGGCGTCCTACCGCAGCTTGGTCGCGGATGGCGCCAGCGTCGCCCGCATCGCTCTGGAAGAGGTCGAGAAGATCGACTCCGAGATCGAGCAGGAGGCGGACCTCCTCGCCCAGGCCGAAGCGGCGCTCGCCGAGTTCGATGTTCCGGTCGATGCAGACGCCGTCGTCGACTACTACCGGTCGCTCGTGGATCTCGTCGAAGGGCGCGTAAGGTCCGCCCCCGGTGCCCCCGAGCTGAACCGGGCGCTGCACCAGGTGATCGCGGGCATCTGGGTTGAGATCGTCGACGGCGAGCTGCACGCCGAGTTCTCGCTCCTGCCGCCCGAGCCTGGCGACGGCAAGCTGAACGGCCTGCTCCAGGCGATGTGGCCGGACATCGAAGGCCGGCGTGTGGCCTTCCCGACGAAGACCTACGGCAACCCGACCGAGCTGGAGCTCATGGAGGCGTCCTCCCCGACAACGTGGACTCACACCTTGGTGCGCGACCAGCCGGTCTGCTCCTCGATCTCGGCGTAGCTGTTGCCCTGCGCCTGGAGCCACAGCGCGCGGAGCTCCTGCGGCTTCAGGCGCTGCAGTGCTTCGGCCGACCGGGCGACGAGGTCCGCCCCGAGCGCGCGGTCCTCCGGCGACGGCAGCGACGGCGCCTCAAGCGCGTCGAAGTCGACCTCGATGGCACCGAGGTCGCGCTGACGCGAGCGGCGGACGGCCATCGCCTCGTGCTTGACCACGGTGCGCAGCCAGCTGGCGGCACCCTCGGGCTCCAAGCGGTGCGCGTGCTTCAGGAAGATCTCCAGCCCGCGCTGATAGGCGTCGTAGGCATCGTCCTGGCACAGGCTGTGGCGCCGGGCGAGCCGGAGCAGCCCGTCGGCGTGTGCGCTGATCGTCTGGAGGACGAGCGCGTCGGCGTCGTGCTGACGCCCCCCCGGCTCATCCGGTGCTGCGACGGCGAACTCCCCCATGTCGTCCCCGCGTCCTTGCCTCGTCGTGTGCGTTCCCTCGGCCTAGGCACACAGTTGCGGCTTTTCCCCCGTCTGGCGAGACACCTCGACACACGTTGACGGCGGACCCGCGCGAGCGCGGCGCGGGATCAGGCGTCGTCGTCGTCAGAACCGGCGCCGGCCGGTGCGAGCCCGAGCGCCGCTCGCGCGCGATCCTCGACGTCCGCGTCGAGGTCGTGTCCGGCAGCTCGGCCGGGGTCCTCGGCGCCCCAGAACCGCAGCGCCAGCTCGAGCGCGCCCAGGGCGACGCCGCACGCCCGCGCGAGCTCGGCGGCGCGCCGCTCGAGCAGCACCGCGTCGCCGATGCCGAAGACGCGCTTGGCCGCGATGGCGACAGGATCGCGCGGGTCGGCGCCGGTCTGGAGCGAGGATGGCTCGAGGTCGGCCAGGCCGAGCGCACCGGCCAGGCGCAGGAAGTCGTAGCGCGGCGAGCGGCCCAGGCCGGGGAGCGCGAGGCGCTCGAACGCGCGCTCGAAGCGCCGCTCGGGCGTCCAGGAGGGTTCGCCTGCGAGGGCCGCGGCCTGGCCGCCGGCGCGGGCCGCCCAGGCGCGGTAGGCCGCGATCGTCTCGGGCAACCGCCTGGGACCGCCGTCCTCGACCTCGGGCAGCGCGCCGCTGGCCCACGCCGGCCGGGCGCGGTCGTCCAGATCCGGGCCGATCACGGCGGCCAGGAGGACGAGCCACACGGCCTCCTCCGCATCGCCCGCGTCCGCCAGCCGGGACGCGTCGGCGAGCGGCCCGGGCGGCGGACCGGCCCGCAGGGCGTCGAGTGCGGCGCAGGCGCGCGCGATCTCGGCGGCGAGCCGCTCGGCGTCGGCCGTGGCGTGGAGGCCCATCACCAGCTCGGAGGCGTAGCCGTCGTCGGCGGCGCGCGCGACGCGCCGGACCGACACGCCGGCGGTCCGGCGGCGGGGCGAGCCCGGCGAGGACGACCGGCGCGGAGCAGTCGAACGCGGGGGCCCGCTGGAGGCCTTCGCCGCGCGCTCCTCCTCCCGGCGCTTGCGCGAGCAGACCGGGCAGGTGGCCTCCAGGCGGCGGTGGCGGCAGAATGAGGGCATCGCCGCCGAGTCTAGGACGGCCGCATCCGCCGTCAGGCGCGCAGGCGCTCGAGGCCGGCGGCGAAGATGCCGCTGACGAAATGCACCGCCGCATCGACGTCGTACGGCTCGCGCTCGAGCATGTGGATCCCGACCTCGATCCCCGCGCCGATCATCGCGGCGGCCATCAGGTCGGTGTCGTGCGCCGGGAGGATTCCGGCGGCGACCGCATCCTCCAGGTCGCGGCGCAGCTCGTCCGTGCCGGCACCCAGCGCGGGCTCGTCGAACAGCACGCGGATCGTGCCGGAGTTGCGGCGCAGGAGCTCGAAGCGCTCGGGGTCCTCGGCGAGGAACTCGTAGTAGGCGCGGTACCCGCGGGCGACGAAGTCCTCGAGGCTCGTCGCGCCCTGCCGGGCGGCGCGGACGCGCACGCGCGCCTCGTCGGCCGCGTCGTCGAGGATCTCCCGCAGCAGCGACTCCTTGTCCGGGAAGTAGTTGTAGAACGTGCCGGTCGCCAGGCCCGTCCGGCGGATCACGTCGCGCACGCTCGCCGCGCCGAAGCCGATCTCGGCGAAGACCTCGCGCGCGGCGGCGACGATCGCTGCGCGATTGGCCGCCTTCGTCGCCTCGCGCTTGCCGGGCGGGACCTCCGCCAGCACATCGCTCACGCGGGGCTCACCTGCGCATCCTCGGCGACCCGGGCGGCGACGGGACGGGCAAACCCGGCCTGCCTCGCACGCTCGTGGCCGTGCCTGCGGTCACGATCCAGGTCGAACAGGTAGTCGTCGAAGTCGACCTGGATCGTGTGGCGCTTGGAGCTGACGTAGCGGTCCTCCATGGCCGCGCGGTCGGCCGCCATCTCGCGCCGCAGCTCGAGGTCGCCCGGCAGCGCATATTCGCCGCGCAGGTACTCCGCGATCCAGCGGCCCTGGGCCTCGGCCAGCGGCATGACCGCGCCGAGCGGCTGCAGCAGCCCGACGAAGAACACGTTCGGGACCTCCGGGTGGAAGACGCGGCGGTAGAGCTCGATCGAGTTGCCGGGCGCCGAGATGAAGTCCTCATCGAAGAACGGGAACGTGATCTTGTACCCGGTGCAGTAGATGACGACGTCCGCGTGCACGCGCGTGCCGTCGGTGAACTCCACCTGATCGCCGTCCAGCCGGGCGATGTTCGGCTTCGGGGTGATCGCCCCGTGCGTGATCCGGTCCAGGATGCGGCCGGAGACCGTCGGATGGGCCTCGCCGAAGGCGTGGTCGGGCTTGGGCAGGCCGAACGACTCGACCTTGCCGACGTAGGCGTCGATCATCGTGCCGACGAGCTTCTGGCGGATCTTGAACGGGATCCGCGGGTTCGCCCAGCTGCCGAGGGTGTCCGTCGGCTTGCCGAACAGGTACTTCGGCACGATGTACGCCCCGCGCCGCGCCGCGAGGTAGACGTCGCCGGCGACGTAGCTGCCCTCGACGGCGAGGTCCATCGCGCTGTTGCCCATGCCCAGGACGACGACGTCCTTGCCGGTCAGGAAGTCGGGGTTCATGTACTCGTGGGCGTGCATCTGGATGCCCTCGAACGTGTCGCTCCCCGGGAACGCGGGCTCCGGCCAGCGCGGGTTCCAGTGATGGCCGTTGGCGACGACGAGCGCGTCGAACCGGTGGCTCTCCCCGTCGTCGAGCGTCAGCGTCCACGTGCCGCCGGCGTCCCGCTCGGCATGCTCGACGCGGGTCTCGAAGCGGATCCGGTCGTAGAACCCGAAGTGGCGGGCGTAGGCGTCGAAGTACGCGGCGATCTGGTCGTGGCGCGGGTAGTCCGGGTAGTCGTCGGGCATCGGGTAGTCCGAGTACTCCATCCGCGTGCGCGACGTGTTGATGTGCAGGTCGCGGTAGCAGGCCGACGTGCCGTTGCTGTTCTCGTAGACCCAGTTCCCGCCGATGCGGTCGGACGCCTCGAAGCAGGTGACGTCGAAGCCCTGCTCGGCGAAGGTCTTCAGGGCGGTGATGCCGGAGGATCCGGCGCCGATCACGGCGACGGTGGGGAGCGGCTGGGGCATGCGACGGGCGTCCTTCGATTCGGGATCGGGCGGTGCGGCCCGGCGACCCTACTGAAAAGGTGACGCAGGCGTCAACTTCATGCGGCGGACGCTGGAGCGCCCAGTGCCGCGAGGTGGCGGTCCACCATCCGCGCGCACTGCCGGCCCTCGTTGATCGCCCAGACGATCAGCGACTGCCCGCGGCGCGCGTCGCCCGCGGCGAACACGCCGTCGACCGACGTGGCGTACGTCGACGCCTTGACGTTCCCGCGCTGGTCGAGGTCGCAGCCGAGCTGCTCGACGACGCCCTCGTGCTCGGGGTGCAGGAAGCCCATCGCCAGCAGCACCAGATCGGCGCGCAGCTCGCGCTCGGTGCCCGCGACCTGGCCGAACGGCGGCGCCGCCTCGGCCTGGGCCAGGTGCTGCGCGGTCACGCGCCCGTCGGCGCCGGAGAAGTGCGTCGTCACGACCGAGAAGTCCTGCTCGCCCCTCCCCAGGCCGAGCGCCTCCTCCATCGCGTAGGACAGCCGGAACTTCTGCGGCCACAGCGGCCACGGCGTGCGGGTACCCGGGCGCTTTTCGGGCGGCTCGGGGAGCAGCTCGAGCTGGGTCACCGACAGCGCGCCCTCGCGGATCGAGTTGCCGACGCAGTCGGCGCCCGTGTCACCGCCGCCGACGACGACGACGTGCTTGCCCGCCGCCGTGATCGGCGGCAGCTCCGGCGGCGCGGCCTGCGGCGCGGGCTGCCCGGGGACCTGCGCCGCCACGTAGCGGTTGCGCTGGTAGAGGTAGTCCATCGCCGGATGGATGCCGTCGAGCTCGCGGCCGGGGACCTGCAGGTCGCGCGGGACGCGCGAGCCGATCGCCAGCACGACCGCGTCGAACTCCTCACGCAGGTCCGCGGCGCTGACGTCCACGCCGACGTCGACGCCGCAGCGCAGCTCGACGCCCTCGGCGACGAGCTGGCCGACGCGGCGCTCGATGACGTCCTTCTCGATCTTGAAGTCGGGCACACCGAAGCGCATCAGCCCGCCCGGCGACTCGTCACGCTCGAACAGCACGACGCGATGGCCGGCCCGGCGCAGCTGCTGCGCGGCGGCGAGGCCCGCGGGCCCCGATCCGACGACGGCGACGCCGCGCCCGCTCTCGGCTGCGGGCGGCTGCGGCACGACCCAGCCGTTGTCCCAGGCGTGGTCGATGATCGCCAGCTCGATCTGCTTGATCGAGACGGCCTCGCCCTCGCGGATCTCCAGCACGCAGGCGGCCTCGCACGGCGCGGGACACAGGCGCCCGGTGAACTCCGGGAAGTTGTTCGTCTCGTGCAGCTGGCTGATCGCCTGCTCCCAGCGCCCCTGGTAGACGAGGTCGTTCCAGTCCGGGATCAGGTTGCCCAGCGGGCAGCCGCTGTGGCAGAACGGCACGCCACACTCCATGCAGCGCGCACCCTGCTCCGACAGCTCCTCGTCGGAGCGCCGGACGACGAACTCCGCGTACGGGTGGTCCGCGACGCGCTCGACGGCGTCCTCGTAGAGGACGCCCGAGCGATGGATCTTCAGGAACCCGCCGACTTGACCCATCAGGCCGCCACTCCGGCTTCCTCGCGCGCCAGCTCGGCGAGCACGCGCTTGTAGTCGGCCGGGAAGACCTTCACGAACGATCCCCGGACGCGGTCCCAGTCGTCGAGCACGCGTCTGCCGAGCGTCGAGCCCGTGCGGGCGACGTGCTCGGTCACCAGGTCGCGGACCTCGATCGCGTCGCCCTCGTCGAGCGGCTCGAGCTGGTCGAGCATCGTCGGGTTGACGCGGGAGCGCAGCGTCCCGTCCGCGTCGAGGACGAACGCCAGGCCGCCGCTCATGCCGGCCGCGAAGTTCCGGCCTGTCCGGCCGAGGACGACGACGCGGCCGCCGGTCATGTACTCGCAGCCGTGGTCGCCGACGCCTTCGACGACCGCGCTGGCACCCGAGTTGCGCACCGCGAAGCGCTCGCCCGCGAGCCCGCGGAAGAAGGCCCGGCCGCTCGTCGCGCCGTACAGGCTCGTGTTGCCGATGATGACGTTCTCCTCGGCGGCGAACGTCACGCCGTCGGGCGGCATCACCGCGACGACGCCCCCGGAGAGGCCCTTGCCGGTGTAGTCGTTGGCATCGCCGTGCAGCGCAAAGCTGACGCCGGGGGCGAGCCAGCCGCCGAAGCTCTGGCCCGCCGAGCCGTGGAACTCGACCTTGATGCTGTCCGCCGGCAGGCCCTCGGCTCCGTGCAGCTCGGCGATCCGGCTCGACAGCAGGCCGCCGACGCAGCGGTTGACGTTGCGGATCGGGGACGTGATCTCGACCGGCCCCTCCCCGTTGATCGCCGCGGCGGCCTCCTTGATGAGGACCCAGTCGAGCGCATCGCCGAGGACCGCCGGCGGCGGCTCGACGCGGTGCAGCGGTGCGCCCTCCGGCAGCTCGGGCCGGTGCAGGACGTACGTCAGGTCGATGCCGCGGGCCTTCCAGTGCTCGATCGCGTCATCGGCCTCGAGCAGGTCGCTGCGCCCGATCATCTCGGCGACGGTGCGGATGCCCAGCGAGGCCATGATGCCGCGCAGCTCCTCGGCGACGAAGAAGAAGAAGTTGACGACGTGCTCGGGCTTGCCCTGGAAGCGCTTGCGCAGCTCCGGATCCTGCGTGGCGATGCCCACCGGACAGGTGTTCAGGTGGCAGGCGCGCATCATGATGCAGCCCGTCGCGATGAGCGGGGCGGTGCTGAACCCGAACTCGTCCGCGCCGAGCAGCGCGCCGATGACGACGTCGCGGCCCGTCTTCAGCTGCCCGTCGGTCTGCACGACGATCCGGTTGCGCAGGTTGTTCTTCAACAGCGTCTGCTGGGTCTCGGCCAGGCCGATCTCCC
>JBKJRO010000100.1:0-10592 GCA_046594555.1 Solirubrobacteraceae bacterium | reverse complement strand
CATCGTCGACCCGCTGGGAAACCCGCTCGACGATGCGGCCGAGCAGGGCGTCCCCGACGGGGATCTCCAGCAGGCGGCCGGTGCGCTTGACCGTGTCGCCCTCGAGGATCTTCTGCCAGTCGCCGAAGCAGACGGCGCCGACGTTGTCGGACTCGAGGTTGAGGGCCAGCGCGGTGACGCCGTGCGGCAGCTCGAGCATCTCGAACGACTGGCAGTTCTCCAGGCCGTGGATGCGGGCGATGCCGTCGCCGATCGACAGCACCGTGCCGACCTCCGTCAGCGACGCGCTGCCGGTGTCGAGGCCTTCGATGCGGGCCTTGAGGATGCTGGTGATCTCGTCGGGCTTGATCTGCATGGGTTCGCTTTCGGTTCCTTGACGGTCGCGGGCCCTAGGCCTTCGCGACCTGCTTGCGAAGTTGGTCGAGACGGTTGCGGATGGAGGCGTCGAGGATGGCGTTGCCGACGCGGACGACGAACCCGCCGAGGATCGCCGGATCGACGGCCCTGGTCAGCTCGATCTTGCGGCCGGTCTGCCGGCCGATCTGGTCGCCGATGCTCTGGACGACGGCGTCGTCGAGGGCGACGGCGCTGGTGACCGTCACCGCGAGAAGGCCGCTCGCCTCGTCCACGAGGCGCTCGTACTCGCGCCGGATCCGCGACACGGCCGGCAGGCGGTGATTCTCCACCAGCAGGTCGAGCAGGTTCATCGTGAGCGGGTCGGCGCCGTCGATGGTGCGCTGCAGCCCGTCGCGCTTCTCGTCCGTCGAGAAGTACGGCGAGAAGAAGAACAGCCGCAGGTCCTCGTTCGCCGCCAGGGCGTCGGCGAGCTGGCCGATCTCCTCGCGGACGACGTCGAGCTTCGGCGGCGTCGCCTCGCTTGCGGCCTCGAACAGCGACCGCGCGTAGACCTGGGCGATCTTCTCCATGGCTAGGTGCTGCGGTCCCCGCTGATGGACGAGAAGTCGAGGTCGGCGAGCGCCTCGTCGACGAGACGACGCTGGTCGTCGCCCGTCAGGACGCGTCCGGTGACCTTCTCGGTCGCGGCGATCGTGAGGTCCGCGACCTCGGCGCGGATGTCCTCGATCGCGCGGCGCTTCTCGGCCTCGATGTCCTTCTCGGTCTGCGCGAGAAGCTCGGCGCGCCGCTCGCGCGACTGCTCCGTCGTCTCGCGCTCGAACTGCTCGGCGTTCTTGCGTGCGCGGGTGACGATGTCATCCGCCTGTGTGCGCGCCTCGGCGAGCCGCTCGCGGTACTCGGCGAGCAGCGCGGCGGACTCCACCTTGGACGACTCGGCGGCGTCGATCGACTCCTGGATCATCGCCGCGCGCTTGTCCAGCGCCTCCCGGATGCGCGGGAACGCCAGCTTGTTCAGCAGGAGGATCGTCAGCCCGAAGGCGAGCAGCGTCCAGATCATGAGCCCGACACTGGGGCTCACGAGGAAGTTGCTGCTCTCCTCCTTGGCGGCGGCGAGCGTGGTGGCCAGGGCGAGCATCTCGCCTAGCCCAGGAAGAACGCGATGAGACCGAAGATGAAGGCGTAGAACACGATCGCCTCGGTCAGCGCGAAGCCGAGCCACTGGATCGAGGTGATCTCGTCCTTCATCTCCGGCTGGCGGGTCACCGACTCGATGACCTTGCCGAAGATGTAGCCGACGCCGACGCCCGGACCGATCGTGCCGAGACCGGCGCCGATGCCCAGAGCGATGGCCTTACCGGCCTTGCGCCCGTACTCCTGAGCGATTTCCGGAGTCACGCTCGACTGGGCGAGCTGACTGATGAGGTGGAGGTCCACGGCTGTTGTGCTCCTTGGTGTTAGTGCTCGGCGGACACAGCGCCGCCGAGGTAGATCGCGGAAAGGGTGGTGAAGATGAACGCCTGCAGCGTTGCGACGAGGCCGACCTCGAAGATGAAGAACGCGACGGCCATGACCCCGGTCATCGCGCCAAGGATCACCGAGCCGAAGATGGCCAGGTTGAGCAGCACGACCAGCCCGCCGCCCATGAACAGGATCAGCAGGTGCCCGGCGAGGATGTTCGCGAAGAGCCGGACGGACAGCGAGACGACGCGGACGAAGTCCGAGATGATCTCGATGAAGAAGATCGGGATCCGCATCGCGCCCTCGGTGCCGGCGGGGATCAGGCCCTTGTAGAAGCCGATGACGCCCTTGGCCCGGAAGCCCTCGAGGTGGTAGCTGAACCAGACGACCAGCGTCAGCGCCAGCGGGACCGAGAGGTTCGCGGTCGCCGCGTACAGCGCCAGCGACGGGATCTGCAGGCCGAAGATGTCCACCTTGTGCTCGGTGTTCGTCGGCAGCGGCAGGTAGCCGAGCATGTTCGAGAACCAGATGAAGACGAAGACCGTCGCCAGGAACGGGAACCACTTGCGCACCATCGCGCCCTCGAGGTTGCCCTTCGTGATCGTCTCGATCAGCCCGTAGTACCCCTCGACGACGACCTGGATGCGGCCGGGCCGATCCTGCATGCGCTTGGCGACGTACGTCAGCACCAGCACGGTCAGCGCGCAGGCCACGATCACGTAGACGACGGCCTTGGTGATCGACAGGTCGATCCCGCCGATCTTGATCTCGATCCACGGCTCGAGCTTGAACTCGTTCTGCGGCTTGTAGTCCTCGTTGATGTTCAGCGCGAAGGCGCCGGCCGGGGAGGCCAGCAGCAGCGCGAACGGGGCGAGGAGGGCGAAGAGGCGTGCGCGCATGTCAGGAGGAGGGCTGCCCCGTGGGGGTCTGCTCGAAGGGGCGGAGGATCATGGAGACCGTGAAGTAGGCGGTGAAGCAGGCGATGACCAGGACCGCGGCGGCGAGGCCCGCGTCGTTCTCGACCATCCCGGCGGCGAAGATCGTAATGGCGCAGAGCCATCCGCGTCCGATCATCGATCCGGTGATCCAGCCGGCGGTCGCCTTCAGGTCGTCGGTCGCGACGGCCTTGCGGTTCGTGTAGTGCTGGATCGCGCGCTGCACGATCCACGCGGCGGCGCCCGCGGCGTACCCGAGCATCGGCCAGCCCGCGGCGATGAAGACCGGCAGCGCGACCGCGAGCAGGACGAGGTCGAGGTAGCGCAGGACGGTCATCGGCTCAGAGGTCCCTGAAGCGTGAGCGGACAAGCGCGATGCCGGCGACCGGACCCACGAAGAGCCCGAGCAGTCCCAGCGCGACGGGCGCACCCACGAGCGCGCCGATCCCGTAGCCCACCAGCGCGCACAGGATGATGGTGCTGACGAGCATCGTCCCCGCGACAGACCCACGCATCGTGGGCTTCGGGGGCGTGTCGCTCATGGTCGGGGTCGGGCTGATCGTGCATGGGGCACCGGGTACCGCGGTCGGACTCCCGCTCCAACGACACGGCCCGCGCGTGAGCACGGGCCGGAGCGATAGCGAACGTCTGGAGTGCGTTCACCGACGGCAATCCGCACCCTATCGCATCGCCGGACTTTGTGACTTGTTTGTGACACTTCGTGGCGGCTGCCACGAGGGTCAGGCCACCGTCCGGTACCCCGCCATCAACCCGGCCGCGGCATCCAGCACGGCCTCGTCCCCCGCATACCAGCTGTCCGTCCGCGGCCAGTGGAGGATCACGTCGGTGAACCCGAGGTCCCCCGCGCGCTCGACTGCCTCGGTGAACGCGTCCACGCTGGACAGCGAGTAGACCGGGGCCGAGTCGAGCGAGAGGTAGCGGGCGGCGGACTCCGGCCGGCGACCGGCTGCCTCGAGCGCCTGCGCGAAGCGGCCGGCGCGGTCCGCCACGCCCTGCCACCAGGCCTCGAGGTCCTCGGTCGATGCCCCGGTCGTGACCCAGCCCTGGCCGAACTGCGCGGCCAGGGCGATCGACCGGCCGGCGTTGGCCGCGACGACGAACGGCACGCGGGGCCGCTGCACGGTCCCCGGCGTCGTGCGCGCGTCCACGGCGTCGTAGTAGGCGCCGCTCCAGGTCGTCGCGTCGTGCAGGAGCAGGTGGTCGAGGAGTTCCACGAACTCGCGGAAGCGCGCCATCCGCCCCTTCGGCGCCAGCGCCTCGCCGCCGAGCACGGCGGCGTCGAAGCCCAGGCCGCCGGCCCCCAGGCCGAGGTCGAGCCGGCCGCCGGAGATGTCGTCGAGCGCGGTGATCTCGCGGGCGAAGGCGACCGGGTGCCGGAAGTTCGCCGATGCGACGAAGGTCCCGAGCCGGATCCTGGAGGTCACCATCGCCGCCGCGGTCAGGGTCGGCACCGCGTCGAACCAGGGCCCGTCGACGAGGTCGCGCCAGCCCAGATGGTCATAGGTCCAGGCGTGATCGAACCCGTACTCCTCCGCGCGGCGCCAGCGATGCTGTGCCTGCGCCCAGCGCAGCTCGGGCAGGATCACGATGCCGAAGCGCATCCCGGGCCCCACTGCCGTGCACCGATCAGCATCGCCCGGCAACACTGGCGATCCGGCCGGACGGGACCCGCGCGATCGCCTGCGATGCACCGTAGTTCGCCGCGGCGCAGTACGGCCGCGTCCCGATGGCGCCCGGCGGTTCGCGGCGTAGCGTCTGCCCCATGCGAACAGCCCTGGCGCAACCGACCACCCTGCGTGCCGCCGCCGAGGAGTTCCTGGACCAGCGGCGGATCGGCGTGGCGGGCGTCTCACGCGACGACAAGCAGCCCGCCAACCTGATCTACCGCCGGCTGCGGGACACCGGGCACGACGTCTACGCGATCAACCCCAACGCCGTCGAGGTCGAGGGCGACGCCTGCTACCCGTCCGTCATCGCCGTCCCGAGCCGCCTCGACGGGGTCGTCGTGGTCACCACGCCCGAGGTCGCCCAGGACGTCGTCGAGGAGTGCGCCGCGGCCGGCGTCCCCCGCGTCTGGCTGCACCGCGGGCTGGGACCCGGCAGCACCTCCGAGCAGGCCGTGAGCTTCTGCCACGAGCACGGCATCGAGGTCATCCCGGGTGGCTGCCCGAACATGTTCGGCGACACCGCCGACCCCGGTCACACGTGCCTGTGCGCGATGCTCCAGCTCGTGCACAAGGTGCCGCGCACCGTCTGAGCGCGGATCGCGATCAGGTGGTCGCGACGCGCTCGGTGCGCGGGCGCGCCGCGGCCGCGGCCCGGCGACGACGCGGCGGCGCGGTCACGACGACCGGCTCGGCCTCGGTCGCCAGGTCGATGTACGGCGCGTGGGCGAGCAGGCTGCCGACCGCCGCGAAGACCTTGGAGTTGAACGCCATGCCGCAGTGCGAGCTCTCGACCTCGAGGTGCTCGGCGCGCGGGTCCAGGCAGCAGCGCCAGTGCAGCACGCCGTCGGACCGCGAGTAGATCGACGTGAAGTGCACATGGGCCAGGACGTCGTCGTCGAGGTCGGTCCAGAACTGCGTGCAGCACCCCATCGGGTCCAGGCCGAAGTTGTACGCCTCCAGGCTGCTCTCGCAGGTGTTGGCGAGCAGGCCTTCGCCGCTGGCGCGCTGGACGCGCTGCAGCGTGCGGATCTGCAGGCGCAGCAGCGGGTGCAGATCCTCGAGCGCGGGCACGAGCGGCGAGCCGAGCGTCACGACGTGCGAGACGCGCTCGGGGTGGCGGACGGCGAGCACGCGGCCGAACATGCCGCCGCGGCTGTGACCGATGATCGACACCGGCTGGCCGTAGCGCTCGCTGAGGTCGATGACCCGGGCCTCGAGCTTCGTCACGGCACGCTCGGAGCACTCGACGTTGCTCGTGATCCCGGAGCCGTGCGTGCGGTAGCCGACGCGCCGCAGCCACTGGGACATGAGCGTGAGGCTCGCGTCGCCCGCGAGGAAGCCGGGGATCAGCAGCACCGGGCGGCCGCGTCCGAGCGGGACGCCGTTGCCGCGCCAGACGGGACTCCCGAGCAGCGCGGCCACCTCCGCGCCCATCCGTGCTTCACCCCAGATCACGTCGCCCTCCCCGAGCGTTCGTTGCAAATGTATCGACCTCAGACCACACAGGTCAAAACCCTGCAACTTGCGGGTCATTCCCGCGGGCGGCTACGGCCGCCGGCGCCCGGTCAGGATGCCCGCGCGAGCGAGCCGCCAGAGCCAGTCCCGCAGCACCGGGTACGCGCGGCGCTCGGCGAAGTGCGAGCTGACGATCGCCGAGTCCCAGGTGAACCCGGGCGGGTTGGCGACCCAGTTGTAGAGGTAGATGCGCTGGATCCGCCCGCTGAGCCGGCGGACCGTCCCGAGCAGGAAGTCCGTGGCGTTCGCGGCGTGCGTGAAGCCCTGCGGGATCCGCGTCGTGCTGGCGTTGTTGCGATCGACGAGGCCCCCGGTCTCGGTCAGCCACAACTGCCCCTGCGTCGCCGCGAGGACCTGACGGGTGTACGTCGTCGTGAAGCGGTTGACGTCGAGGTAGTTGTGCAGCCCCCAGCGCGTGGGCTGCACGACGGCGGCACGGCGGAACTCGCGCGCCCACTCGCCCGCGTTCGGCTGGTCCACCAGATCGGCGGCGAGCAGCGTGCAGCCGGAGCACGCGATGCGCAGCCGGCGGTAGTAGGCGGCGACGAGCGCCACCCGCCGGCATGTGCGCTCCCCACACGAGTTCGCCTCGTTCCAGGTCGAGAACTCGCGGACCCACGGGTAGCGTGCGCGGAATGCGCGGACCGCGGCCTCGTAGCGGTCCGGTGTCGGGAGATCGTCCGGGCGTGCGCGGGAGATGCCGAAGGTGACGAGCGGCGTGATGCCCGTCGTCCGCGCCTGGGCGAACCAGGCGTCGAGCCCGGGCAGCAGCGCGGGCTCGCGCACGGCGTCCCACGCGACCAGGATCCGTGCGTGGCCGATCAGCGTGCGCTCGAAGGAGGGGTTGGTGAGGAACAGCGGGCGCTGATCGGCGACGCCGATCGTCACGGCCGCTGCCGCGGCGGGGAGCATGAGCGTCGCGGCGCACGCGACGACCGCGACGAGCAGCCGCCGCGTCGCGCGCCGGAACAGCTCGAAGGTGTCGATGCGGGGGACAAGCATGCAGCGGGTCCTCGCTGGTCGCCGCGGCGGTGCGGCGGTGCCGGCCGGCAGGGTCTACCCCTCCGGCCGGCACCCGACGCTACCTACCTCGCGTTCGCGCTCCACGATCCTTGCGCAGCGCGGCGGGCGTGCTCGTGATCGAGGCGACCCGCCAGCGCGATCAGCGCCAGTGCCGCCCGGACTCGTACGCGTCCGGGCGGAGGGTGGTGGTGCTCGCCGTCGGGGGACGCTCGGCGCGTCCGCTCGGCGATGCTGCCCGCGACCTGGTCCAGAACGGCGACCAGGACGCGGACACGCGCGGACGACGCAGGGCGCCGGCTGAGCCGGCAGCGGTGCGAACGTCGGTGACGAGCGCGGTCTTCGTCACAGGAACGACCTCCCCGTCGATCGGGAAGCGAGGCCAACGCATCACGCCCGCACGCGGAGCTCCGGCCGCCGATAGGCTGCCGCCGGTGACGCCGACCGCGCCGGAGAACCGGGCCCCCACGACGGCCAAGCGCGCCGCGATCCAGGCTGCCGTGCTGGAGGCGACCGAGGCACTGCTCACCGAGGGCGCGACATTCGCCGACCTGGGCATCGAGCGGATCGCGACGCGTGCCGGCATCTCGCGGACCGCGTTCTACTTCTACTTCAAGGACAAGCGCGAGCTGCTGATGCGGCTGACCGAGGAGGTCAACGCGCTGTTGTTCGAGCAGGCCGACATCTGGTTCTCCGGCGACGGCGATCCCGTCGAGGATCTCCGCGAGGCGCTGGCGAACATCGCGCTGCTGTACGACGAGCACGCGGTGCTGCTGCGCGCGATCGTCGAGGTCTCGACCTACGACGACGAGGTTGCGCTGTTCTGGCGCTCGACGCTGGGTCGCTTCGTCGACGCGAGCGAGCGGCGCATCGACGCCGAGCGCGAGCGCGGCCGCGCGGTCTGCGACCACCCGCGCGAGACGGCGTTCGCGCTGACATGGATGACCGAGCGTGCGCTGTACCAGCAGCTCGTGCAGACCGACCCGCTGCCGCAGGCCAACGTCGTCGACGCACTCGCGGGCATCTGGGCCCGCGGCGTCTACGGCGCCGCCGGCTGACCCGGCGCCCGGACGTCAGGCCTCGAGGTCCTCGGGGCGGATCGCGTCGAACTGGCCGGTCTCGATGCGTGCGACGACGTCGCGGTCGATCTCCTCGTCGGTGATCGCCGGGTCGTGACCGCGCAGGCCGCGCTCGCGGATGCGCCGCAGCTTCAGGATCTCCAGCACCCACACCAGGTAGAAGCTGCCCGCGACGACGACCAGCGCCAGCGCGCCCATGACCAGCGCCCAGCCGAGGTTGAGCGCGCCGCCGTTGTCCGAGTAGGGCACGAAGCGCAGCGCGACCGCGAACCCCGCGACCGACAGGGTCCACGCGTAAAGGTAGAGCACGGTGCGCCGCTGGCTGAAGCCGATGCGCGCGAAGCGATGGTGGAAGTGGTTCTGGTCGGCGACGTACACCGGCCGCCCGTACTTGAGCCGCTTGAGGACGACGAACGTCGTGTCGAGGAACGGCACGGCGAGCACCACGAGCGGGAACACGAGGGCCAGGACGGCCTGCGTCTTGACCGCGCCCTCGATCGCCACGCAGCCGAGCAGCAGCCCGAGCAGGTTCGACCCGCAGTCCCCCATGAAGATGCTGGCCGGGTGGAAGTTGTGGATCAGGAAGCCGAGCGCCGCGCCCGCTGTGATCGCCGACAGCGTCGCCGCGGTCCCCTTGTGCAGGTCGAAGGCGATGATCGCGAACGCCACGGCCGCGATCGCACAGACGCCCGCGGCCAGCCCGTCGATGCCGTCGGAGAAGTTGACGACGTTCATGACGAAGACGAGGCTCAGCACCGTCAGCGGCCCGCCCGCGTCCCCGAGGTTGATCGCGCCGAGGAACGGCAGCGTGAAGTGTCCGACCGTGACGCCCGCCACCACCGGGATCGTCGCCGCGACCGTCTGGCCGGTGAACTTCACGACCGGGTGCAGGTCGAAGCGGTCGTCCAGCGTGCCGACGAGCGTGATGACGATCGCACCGAGGAGGATGCCCTGCATCCGCTCGCCGACGGGCCCGCCGAGGTTGAGGAACAGCAGCGACGCCGCGACGACGGCGGCGAGCATCGCCAGCCCGCCCAGGAGCGGCGTCTCACGCTCGGCCAGTCCCCGCGCACGCGGGTGATCGACCGCGCCGACGCGTGTCGCGAATCGCGCCGTCACCGGCGTGATCAGCGCGGCGACCACGAAGGCGAGCGCAAATCCCAGGATCGCGTCCCGCTCGGTCATCGGCTGCGAACCCTACGCCGCCGCGCGGCGCCCGCCGTGATCAGACGGCCGCGTGCGCGGAGAGGTGCTCGTACAGCGGGTAGCGCTCGGCGATCGCGGCGACCCGGCCGTGCAGCTCCTCGCGGCGCGACTCGTACTCCGGCGTCAGCGCCGTCGCGATGATCGAGCCGACCTCGGCGAAGTCGTCGGCCTGCAGGCCGCGGGTCGCCAGGGCGCTGGTGCCGACGCGCAGTCCGCTCGTGACCATCGGCGGGCGCGGGTCGAACGGCACGGCGTTGCGATTGACGGTGATGTCGATCGCGTGCAGCCGGTCCTCGGACATCTGCCCGTCCAGCTCGGAGTCGCGCAGGTCGACGAGCACCAGGTGTACGTCGGTGCCGCCGGTCAGGACGTTGACGCCGTGGGTGGGCGGGATCGAATTCAGCAGCGCCTGCGCGACCGTCTGGGCGCCCGCGATGGTGCGGCGCTGGCGCTCGCGGAAGGCCTCGGTCTGCGCGATGCCGAGCGCGACGGCCTTGCCGGCGATGACGTGCATCAGCGGGCCGCCCTGCTGGCCCGGGAAGACGGCGGAGTTGATCTTCTTGGCGTACTCCTCGCGGCAGAGGATCATGCCGCCGCGCGCGCCGCCGAGGGTCTTGTGGATCGTCGTCGTGACGACGTCCGCGTGCGGGACCGGGCTGGGGTGCTCGCCCGCGGCGACGAGGCCGGCGAAGTGGGCCATGTCCACGAGCAGGTAGGCGCCGACCTCGTCGGCGATCTGGCGGAACCGCGCGAAGTCCTGGTGGCGCGGGTACGCGGACCAGCCGGCGACGATCATCTTCGGCCGGTGCTCCTTGGCGAGGCGCTCGACCTCGTCCATGTCGAGCAGGTGCGTGTCGGGGCTGACCTCGTACGCGACGATGTTGTAGAGCCGGCCGGAGAGGTTGAGCTTCATGCCGTGCGTCAGGTGGCCGCCGTGGGACAGCGACAGGCCCATCAGCGTGTCGCCCGGCTCCAGCAGCGCGTGATAGACGCAGGCGTTGGTCTGCGCGCCGGCGTGTGGCTGGACGTTGGCGTGCTCCGCGCCGAACAGCTCCTTGGCGCGGTCGATCGCGAGCTGCTCGGCGATGTCCACGTACTCGCAGCCCCCGTAGTAGCGCCTGCCCGGGTAGCCCTCTGCGTACTTGTTCGTCAGCACGCTGCCCTGGCACTCGAGGATCGCCTGCGGCACGAAGTTCTCCGAGGCGATCATCTCCAGCGTGCGCTGCTGGCGGCCCAGCTCCTGCGCGAGGACCTCGGCGATCGCCGGGTCGACCTCTGCAAGCGGGCGGTTGAACCAGTCTGCGGGGAGCTCGGGCATGGTTCGAGCGATGGTA
>JBKJRO010000086.1:0-20749 GCA_046594555.1 Solirubrobacteraceae bacterium | reverse complement strand
CGACGCGCGCGATCGCACCGGATGAGACGCCCGCGAACAGGCCCTCCTCGTCCAGCAGCTTGCGCGTCCAGATGACCGCGTCGCGGTTGGTCACGAAGATCTTTCGATCGAGCAGGGCGATGTCGATGATCGGCGGGATGAACCCGTCGTCCAGTGAGCGCAGGCCCTGGACCGGCTCGCCCTGCATCGGCTCCGCGGCGACGATCTTCACGCGGTCGCCGAGTTCCTCCTTGAACCGGCGGGCGTGGCCCATCAGCGTGCCCCCGGTGCCCAGCCCCGCGACGAACGCGTCGACCTGGCCGTCGAGCTCCTCGAGGATCTCCTTCGCCGTGCCCTCGTAGTGGGCGCGGGGGTTGGCCTCGTTCCCGTACTGGTAGGGCATGTAGTACGACGGGTCCGCGGCGGCCATCTCCAGCGCCATCGCGACGGCCCCGTTCGAGCCCTGATCGCCCGGCGAGTAGACGATCTCGGCGCCGTACATCTTCAGCAGCTGCGTGCGCTCCTGGGTGACGTTGTCCGGCATCACGACCTTGAGCTTGTAGCCCTTGCGCGAGCAGATCATCGCCAGCGCGATGCCGGTGTTGCCGGAGGTCGGCTCGAGGATCGTCTGACCCGGCTTGATCAGCCCCTTCTCCTCGGCGTCCTCGATCATCGCCTTGGCGACGCGGTCCTTGACCGAGCCGGTGGGGTTCTGGCTCTCGAGCTTCGCCCAGATGCGGACGCCCGGCTTGGGCGAGAGGCGCTGCAGCTCGACGAGCGGCGTGTTGCCGATCGACTGGACGATGTCCGTGTAGCGACCGCCGCACGGGCGGTTCTGAAGCGGCGGGAGACCCATTGCTTCACGAAAGATAGCGGGCCGGGAGGTCCGGCAGGAAGCGCTGCGCCTGGATCCGTCAGGCGCAGCCGTCCGATCGGGCCGCGTGCCGCGGGCGCGGCGAGGCCCAGGCGGATCGCAGGCGACCCAGGCCCTCGCGGATCTCGTCCGGCGCGTGCGTCGTGAACGACAGCCGCAGCGCACGCGGGTCCGGGGTGCCGGCGAAGAACGGGCGTCCCGGGACGAATGCGACGTCGCGCTCGATCGCCCGCGGGAGCAGCTCCTGCGCGTCGTGCCCCTCGGGCAGTCGCGCCCACACGAACATCCCGCCCTCGGGCCGGTTCCAGGTGCTGCCGGGCGGGAGCCCGTCGGCGAGTCCGCCGAGCAGCGCGTCGCGGCGCTCGCGGTACACCGCGCGCAGGCCGTCGACGTGCGCGGGGAGATCGACCTCCGCCAGCCAGATCGCGGCCGCAGCCTGATCGACGGTGGACGAGTGCAGGTCGGCCGCCTGCTTGGCGACGACCAGCGGCGCGCGCAGCGCCTGCGGCGGCCTGACCCAGCCGATGCGCAGGCCCGGCGCCGCGATCTTCGACAGCGTCGAGAGCGACAGCGTGCGGTCCTCCGCCCCGGGCTGCGCGGCGAGCGGCGCGACGGGGTCGCCGGAGTAGCGCAGCGCGCCGTACGGATCGTCCTCGATGAGCCAGAGCCCGGCGCGCTCGGCGATCGCGGCGATCGCCCGGCGCCGCTCCAGTGGCAGCGTGCGGCCGGTCGGGTTCTGGAACGTCGGGATCAGGTAGGCCAGGCGCGCGCCGCAGGCGACCGCGGCGGACTCCAGCGCGTCGGGCAGGATGCCGTCGTCGTCGCAGGCGACCGGGACGACGCGGGCCCCCGCGAGCGTGAACGCCTGGATCGCGGCGAGGTACGACGGCTCCTCCACCAGCACCGCGTCACCGGGATCGAGCAGCGCGGTGGCGGCGAGCGTCAGCGCCTGCTGCGAGCCGCTGGTGATGAGCAGGTCGCCGGCTTGCGTCGGCACGCCACGCTCGGTCATCAGGGCCGCCGCGGCGGCCCGCAGCGCCGGGTCGCCCTCGGTCGTCGAATACTGCAGCGACCGGCCGGCGACCTCGTCCGCCAGCGCCCGCGCGAACGCCGACCGCAGCCCGGCGGCGTCGAACAGCGCCGGTTCCGGCAGCCCGCCCGCGAACGAGATCATTCCCGGGCGCTCCGTCAGCGCCAGGATCTCGCGGACCGGGGAGCTGAACGTTCCCCGCATCCGCTCCGCCAGCGGCGGCGGGTCGGGCGCGGTCAACTCCCGCCGGCCATGGCGGGAAGGATCACCAGCGAATCACCGGTGCCCACGCCGGTCTCCAGGCCGTCGAGGACGCGGACGTCCTCGTCGTTGAGGTAGACGTTGACGTACCGGTTCAGGTCGCCGTCGGCGCCGAACAGCTGGCTGCGCGTCTGCGGATGCGCCTCGGCGAGGTTGACGAGCACCTCGCCGACGGTCGCGCCGTCGGCGCTCACCTCGCGCTCGCCGCCCACGGAGGGACGCAGGACCGGGGGAATGCGGATCGTGGCCATGGCTCGCAACCTACCCAGCGGCGGCGCAGAACGCCTCGTAGTCGGGGAACACGCCCAGTTCGTCGTCGCCGATGTCCTGCGGATCGCGCGAGCAGATCGGGCACTCGGGGTCGCGGCGGACCTTCAGCTCGGTGAACTCGGTGCCCAGCGCGTCGTAGATCAGCAGGCGTCCGATCAGCGGATCGCCGATGCCGATGACGAGCTTGACGACCTCCGTCGCCTGGAGCAGGCCCATCGTCCCCGGGAGCACCCCGAGCACGCCGTTCGCGCCGCATGACGGCGCCAGCTCGGCCGGCGGCGGCTGACGGAACAGGCAGCGATAGCACGGGCCGTCGTGCGGCTTGAAGACGCTGAGCTGGCCCTCGAAACCGAGGATCGCTGCCGAGACGACCGGGATCCCGAGGCGGACGGTCGCGTCGTTGAGCAGGTACCGCGTCGGGAAGTTGTCGACGCCGTCGACGATCACGTCGTAGCCCTCGATGATCTCCATGATGTTCGACGCGTCCAGACGGGTCTCGTACTTGACGACCTTGACCTCCGGGTTCAGCGCGCGGATCGTCGCCTCGGCGGAGTCGACCTTGGGGAGGCCGACCCGGTCGGTCGTGTGGATGACCTGACGCTGGAGGTTGGAGACGTCGACGACGTCGTCATCGACGATGCCGATCGTCCCGACGCCCGCAGCCGCGAGGTACAGCGCGACCGGGGAACCCAGGCCACCGGCGCCGAGGCAGAGCACCTTGGCGTCGAGCAGCTTCTGCTGGCCCTCGGGGCCGACCTCGGGCAGCAGCAGGTGGCGGCCGTAGCGGTCGCGCTGCTCGGGCGACAGCGCGCGCGGCACCTCGACGGGGTAGCCGCGGTCCTTCCACAGCGTGTAGCCACCGGTCATGCTCTCCACCCGGGCGTAGCCCATGTCGCGCATGAGCGTCAGCGCACCGAACGCCGAGCGGTTCCCGGAGGCGCAGTAGAGGACCACACGGGCGTCGCGATCGGGCTGGACGCCCTCGATGCGGGTCTCCAGGTAGCTGCGAGCCACGTGGACGGCGCCCGGGAGCTTGCCCTTGTCGACCTCCTCGGTCTCGCGCACGTCGATGATCGTCGCGCCGCCGTGCATCAGGTCGAGCACGTCGGCCGGGTCGACCTCTTCGATCTGCGCCTTGACCTGGCGCAGCAGCTCCTGTCCGGACACACTCACGGCAAAACCACCTGTTCCTGATCGGGATTCACTACTTACTTCAGAAAGGATAGCGCCCGGAACGACGACGGGCGCCCTCCGGGGAAAGAGGGCGCCCGTATCGGGAAGCCAGGCCTCTGGTGCGCGAACCGCGATGGGGACCGTGGGTGTCGGGTGCAACGGGAGGGTCACCAGCACTATCGGTCTCGCCCCCCGGCGCCGATATGGGGTGCAGACCCCAAGATGCCCGAGTTCCACCATCGCCTCCGGCGTCGTGCGCGGCTGGACCGCCCGTCGCTCATCAAGCAGATCCTCGCCGTCAACACCGCGCTCACCGCGGCGACGGTGCTCGCCGTGACGATCGTCGCCCGCTCCGGGCTGCAGTCCGAGGTCGGCACGCGGCGCCTGGACCTGCTCGTCGCCGCCACGCTCGCCACGGTCCTCGTCAACGGCTTCATCCTGCGCCGGCGGTTCGCCCCGCTCGAGCAGCTCGTCGCCGCGATGGAGCGGATCGACTCCTCGCAGGGCGCGGGCCGCCCCGTGCTCCCGGCGGGCGAGACGGACGAGGTCGCGCGCGTCCACCACGCCTTCGGCCAGATGCTCGACCGCCTCGACGACGAGCGTAACCGCACGGCGGGCGCCGTCCTGCGCGCGCAGGAAGCCGAGCGCACCCGCATCGCCCGCGACCTGCATGACGAGGCCAACCAGGCGCTGACCGGCGTCCTGCTGCGCCTCCAGGCGACGGCAGAGCGCGCGCCGCAGGAGCTGCAGCCCGAGCTGCGCGAGACCCGCGAGGCGGTCGCCCAGGCGATGAACGAGCTCCTGCAGCTCGCGCGCGACCTGCGCCCGACGGCCCTGGACGACCTCGGGCTCGCCGCCGCGCTGCGCACGAAGGTCAACGAATTCTCCAGGCACACCGGCGTGCAGGCCGACCTCGACCTGCCCGCCGGGATCGACGACCTCGGAGCCGACGAGCAGATCGTGATCTACCGCGTCGTCCAGGAGAGCCTCTCCAATGTCGCCCAGCACGCGCAGGCGGGGCACGTCCGGGTGGCGCTCGAGCTGGGTGCACGGGGCATGACGGCCAGCGTCACCGACGACGGCCGGGGGTTCAGCGCGGGGCCCGGCCCCGGCCTGGGCCTCGCGGGCATGCGCGAGCGCGCGGTGCTCGTCGGCGGGTCACTCGACGTGCACACCCGTCCCGGTGGCGGGACGTCCATCGAACTCCACCTGGGGGGCTCCACATGAGCACGCGCATCCTGATCGCCGACGATCACGGCGTGGTCCGCGGGGGGCTGCGCCTGCTGCTCGAGCGGCAGCCGGGATTCGACGTGGTCGGCGAGGCCGCCGACGGCGCCGAGGCCGTTCGCGAGGCGCTGTCGCTACGGCCCGACGTCGCGATCCTCGACGTCTCGATGCCGCTGCTGACGGGTCTGCAGGCTGCTCGCGAGATCCGCGCGCAGGCACCCGAGATCCAGGTGCTGATGCTGTCGATGCACGACGACGACCGCTACGTCTTCGAGGCGCTGAAGGCCGGCGCCTCGGGCTACGTCCTGAAGCGCGAGGCCGACACGGCACTCGTGGACGCCGTCCACGCCACCACGCGCGGGGAGCCGTTCCTCACCCACGCCGCGACGGAGGCGATCGTGCGCGAGTGGATGGCCGATGACAAGCAGGCACCCTCCGAGCCGCTGACCCCGCGCGAGCAGGAGGTCCTGAAGCTCATCGCCGAGGCCCACACCAACCGCGAGATCGGCGAGATCCTGCACCTCTCCGAGAAGACCGTCGAGTCCCACCGCGCGAACATCCTGCGCAAGCTCGGCATGCGCGACCGCGTGCAGCTGGTCCGCTACGCGATCCGGCGCGGCCTGATCGAGGCCTGAGGCACCGGCCGGCCCGTACCCTGGGCCGTGTGCATCCGCGCCTGCGCCTGACGTTCATGACGGTCGTGACGCTGGTGATCGCCGTGTCGGCGACCGTCGTGCTGACGACGGATCCGTCCCCGGCGCCGTCGCGGATTCCCGTGACGACCTTCGCCGGAGGGACCCGTCCCGCCGGCCCGCCGGCGGACATCGTGCTCCGCGACGAGGAGGGCCGGATCGTGCGCGCGAGCGACCTGCGCGGGCGCCCGGTGATCGTGACGTTCCTCTACACGCTGTGCCAGAACGACTGCCCCACGATCGCCGCGCAGATCAGGCTCGCGCTCGACCGCCTGCGAGCACGCGTACCGGTGCTCGCGGTGACGGTCGATCCGCGCAACGACACCGCGGCGGCGCGGCGCCGGTTCCTCGCCCGCCACTACCTGACCGGGCGCATGCACTTCCTCAGCGGCCCGCCTGGTCAGCTGCAGCGCGTCTGGCGGACGTTCGGCATCCAGCCGCAGTCGGACGGCGCCGAGCACTCGGCCTACGTCGTGGTGCTGGACCCGGCCGGGCACCAGCGGGTCGGGTTCCCGGTCGATCGGCTGACGCCCGAGGGCCTGGCCCACGACGTCCGCGTGCTCGGCGCGGCGCGCTCGCGCTGACGCACCCCTCAGGGGCGCTCGCGGCCGCCCCACCACATCATCGCCATCACGACGAGGACGGGGACGAGGTAGATCAACGCGTGGTACCAGTGACCGGCGTGTGCGAGGACGACGGTCATCGGGATGCCGCCGACAGCAGCCACAGGCCCAGGCACGTGAGCGTGATCATCACGAGCAGCATCCAGTACTGCGAGCGCACGGCCAGGCGCCGGTCGGGCCACAGCTCCAGCGCTCGGTCGTGGGCCAGAACCAGGCCGGCGACGTGCCCCGCGACCAGTGCCCCGACCTGGACGTACCAGATGCCGGCGGCGCTGATCACGCCGTAGTCGATCGACCACACGGCCGTGCCGAACAGGTCGTCGCCGCGGCCCAGCGGGTCTGAGGCGAGGAAGCCGATCGCCTGCCCCTGGAACAGCAGCAGCGAGACGTAGTGCGCGACGAGGTACGCCAGGGCGATCGGGATCAGCGCGTGGACAGAGCTCCCCGGCGGCGTCGCGTGGCCGGAGCCGGTCACCCGGGACGCGCGCCGCAGTCCGAACACGACGACGCCGGAGACGATGCCGACCACCGCGAGGAGCCCGACGGTCGCGCCGGCCTGGACGGCGGCCTCGGGACCCATGCCCAGGTCCGCGAAGAGCCGGGTCAGGCGCCCGCCGACGCCGGACTCGCCGGACCACAGGCCGCCCTGCTCGAACCCGTCGAAGCTCGTCGTGCCGATGCCGACGCAGAGCAGCGCCGTCGTCCCGGTGATCGGCACGAGCGTCGTCGCGCCGCTGAGCGGCATCCGCAGCTGCACCCCGCCGTCGCGCCAGCGCAGCGGCGCCAGGCGGGCGAACAGCCCGAAGTAGACCGCGAACGGATCGGCGCGACGCGACCAGGTCTCGATCCCGAAGACGCTCATGCCGACGAGCATCGTCGCCGCGTACGCCACCGCGAGCCCCGCGAGCAGGTTCGGATGGTCGCGATTGACGAACACCAGCTCGAACCAGGCGAAGGCGAGGATCCCGGCCGCCGCGGGCCGGCGGCCGAGGCGCTCGGGGTAGGCGAGCGGCTGCGGCAGGTCGGCCCGGGCGATGCGCGCCGCCGCCCACGCCGCCGCGCGAGCGACCGCGCGCCACGGGCTGATCCAGGCGAAGACGTCGCCCACGACGGCGCTGGCGACCGGGACGCCGACCCAGAGGACGACATACACGAGCGTCGGCGTGATGTTCGCCGTCGCCGCCTGGTTGCCGGCGAAGCCGGCGTACACCGCCAGCGCGAACAGCGCGATGCCGGCACAACCGCCGAGTATCTCGAGCAGGCATGCGGCCGGAATCCGCAGCCGCCGCCCGCCCGCGGCCGCGGCGGCCAGCACGGGCCGCGGCCAGAGCACGGACAACCCGGCGAACGACGCGATCAGCACGGCGGCCGCGCCCCAGGCGAACAGCCACTCGGGAATCGGCAGGTCGGCGCGCTGGGCGATGCCGTGGGCCTGCGCCGTCGCCGGCACGGCGAGGACGGCGGCGGTGGTCGCGGCGCAGGCCGCTCGCGTGGCGGTCGGGCGGGTCATGGCTGGCGCCGGCCCGGCCCCGTGCGGCGCGGCGCGGCGCGGAGACTAGTGGGCCTGCGGGTGCATCCACCCCGGCGCCCCCCGGCACGACGGAGGGCGGACTCCGTGGAGCCCGCCCTCGCCTACGTCGTGCAGCTGGTGCGGCGTCCTACTTGCAGGGCACCTTGGTGTCGACGCGCTGGCTCGTGCCGTCCGTGTACTCGCCCTTGTAGCCGATGCGCAGACCGCCCTTGCGGCAACCCGTGAGCGTCACGTACGACGTCTTGTTCGCGCCGGTCGGCTTGGCCGGGATCGACGTGCGGAAGTCGACCAGTGCGGCGGTAACGCCCTCCTGCGGGACCTGCAGGCCCGGCGGGATGGTGAACACCAGCTCGGAACCGTACGGGCCGGTCGAGCCCTTGAGCACACCGTCGATGACGCTGTGGATCTGCAGCACGGCCGTTCCGTCGACACGCAGCAGGAAGTGCTTGTTGGGCGCGTTGTAGGCGCGCACCTTCAGGTCGTTCTGCTCGATGCCCAGCGCGCGGCCGACGGCGCTGCCGGTGCCGACGAGCGAGCCCTTCGGGCAGGTGTCGGGAGCGCTCTGGACGATCGCCGCCCGACAGGTCTTGAACGCCTTCTGGTTGAAGACGAACTTCTTGTCGAAGTAGACGTGCGCCTTCCTCGTCGCGAACGGCGCGGCGTCGACCTGTGCCTTGCCCTCGGGCGAGTTGACGTCGAAATAGGGGTTGACTTTGAACGTGACGCCGACGGGCTTCGTCGGCTTGGCGCCGATCCTCGTCGGCGAGATGCTCGCCTTGAGCAGCTGCTTGGGGCCGACGGCCAACGCCGGGGCGGCGAGCGCGAGCGTGGCCGCAAGGCCGGCGACCGCGACGCCCATGAACTTCCGCATCGTGACTCCTGAGATCAGGTGGGTGGGAACCATTGCCCTACAGATACCTCGAGGGCGTGCGGAGTTGCGCACGCCATCCCTAAATATTCCGAAGTCCGGTGTGTTCTCCTGCCATCCGCGTGAAGCGGATCACGTCGCGGCGACGGCCGCGCAGCGCGATCCCGCCGCGGACGAGATCGCCGCGGGCGAAGCCGCACGCGAGCGCCACCCGCTGCGAGACGAGGTTCGCGGGCTCGGCGAACAGCTCCAGGCGCTCGATCCCGGCATCATCGGTCGCCCAGCCGGCGAGCAGGCCGAGCGCCCGCGTCGCGATGCCGCGACGGCGCGCCCACGGCGCCGTCCAGTAGCCGATCTCGGCCCGGGCACGATCGCGATCGACCGCGTGGAGCCCGACGGCGGCGACGACCTCGTCGGATCCGTCGGCGGCGACGACCGCCAGCGGCAGGGTCGTCAGCGTCCGCCCGGCGCCGATGAACATGCGCGCGTCCTCAAGCGTGTACGGCGCCGGAACCGACGTGTACCGCCGCGTCAGCGGATCGGAGCAGGCGCGCACGAGGGCGGAGGCATCACGCTCCGCCCACGCGCGCAGCGCCACCGCGTCGTCGCGCAGTGGCGGGTCCGGCAGCTCGATCAGGACGCCGCGAGGGCGGGCTCGCGCCCGTTCAGCCGCTCGACGCCGTCGAGCAGCTCCCAGTTCGCGCGCAGCACGGCCTCGGCCTCCTCGAGCAGCGCCGCCCCGTCGCCCGGCTGCAGGCGGGCCTCGAGCAGGTCGCGCTCATGCGCGGCGTGCTCGATGTCGCGCACGGCGTGCAACTCGAAGTAGCGGGTCGCATCACTGCCCGGAGCGAAGCCGTAGTGCTCGACGAGCCCCTCGGTCTTCGTCTCGGAGATCGCGGGCTGGCCGGACTCGATCGCGTACATCGCGGCGAGCGAACGCAGCAGCGGCCGCTCGCCGTCGCCGGCCCACGCCGCGGCGCAGGCCGCCGTCTCGGCGGTCGGGGCGGCCGAGATGTCGCCGCCCACGGCGGCCGTGAACGCGTCCCACAGGTCGATGTGGGCGGTCTCCTCGGCTGCGTGTGCACGCAGGCCCGCCTGGAGCTCCTCGCCCGCCACGTCAGCGGTCGCGGTCGACGCGTCGGCGAGCGCGACCACGGCGTGGCGGTACTGCCCGGCGTAGGTCGCCAGCTCCTCGCGCGTCAGCTCGCCGGCGGACCAGCGCTGGTAGAAGGGATGCTGGAGCACGTTCCAGCGGTCACGGACGGTCTCGAGCTGGGTGAAGAACTCCATCAGATGCACTCCTCGGCGGGACGATGGCGGAACAGGCGGCGATGGTACCGTCCGGCGCCACGGATGCGGCCGCCCGTCGACACGATCTTGGCGCCGCCGGTCCCGCGGCACCTGCGCCGGGTTCCGCCCGCGCGCCCCGGCGTCGCGCCCGACGGGCCCCCGCGGGCCCAGGTGGTCTGCTTCTGGGACGTGTTCCAGCCCGCGTCGCTGCGAGCGCTGGCCTACCTCTCCACGTGGCACGAGCGGTACGCCGCGTCGGGACTCCAGGTCGTCGCGGTCCACGCGCCGAGCGACGACGCCGGCCGCGACGAGGCGGCGATCACGACGGCCGTGACCGACCTCGATCTCCCCTTCGAGGTCGTGCTGGACCCCGACTTCGAGCTCTGGCGCGCATACGAGAACCCGGGCTGGCCGGCGCGCTACGTCCTGGCGCCGGGGATGCGCCTCGTGGACGTCCATTTCGGGGAGGGCGGCTACGTCGAGGCCGAGCGGGCGATCCAGGAGCTGCTCGACCTCGACGAGCCGACGTCGGCGCCGCTGCGCCCGGCGGACGACGGCGGCGCGCTGGTCGTCGTGCCGACCGCCGACGTTCCGGGACCGTACGCGGGGCCGTTCGCCGCCGGCGAGGTCTGGGTCGTCGTCGATGGACCGTGCACCGTCGGCGTGGACGGCACGCCGACGGTGCTGACACGCATCGGAGCCCACCGCGTCCGCATCCGCGAGCGCCACGGCTCCGGGACCATCGCGATCACGCCGGGCGCGGGCGCCCGCGTCCTGCGCACCGCCTTCGGCCCGGGGCTCGCGCCCGATCAGTAGCCCTGCTCGGGCCGCTCGCCGAGGTGCTCGGCGAGCGTCAGCAGCTGCGGCGGCCCGTCTTCGCCGAGCACGATCGCGCGGCCGGGCCGGTACGGGCTGTGGTGCGCCCGCGACTCGATCATCGGCTCGTCGGTCCAGCACCCGCAGTTGTGGACCCTCGTGTCCCCCTCGCGCCACTCCCCGAGGTCCATCCCGGGCAGCGGGCCGGCGCAGTGGGTGTGGCCGAAGATGACGTGGCGCGCGTCGACGCCGAGCGCCCGGATGACGCCGAGCATCGCGACGGCGTTGGCCCGCGTCAGCTCGGCGGAGGACAGCTCGGGCCGGACCGGGCCGATGCCGGCGAGGTTCAGCCCGGCGATGCCGAGCGGCAGCAGCGCGGCGAGGGCCTTGCCGCGCAGCGGCGCGCGACCGTCGCCGGACAGCAGCGCCCAGGTCCTCGCCGTCGGGGCTCCCGTCGCCCAGCGCCCGCCGGCCGCCGGGCTGTTGGCGAGCGTGTCCAGCCAGGCATACATCGGCGCCAGGCCCGCCTCGAAGTCCTCCGCGGTCGCGCCGGACTCGGGCAGCTTCCCGACGACGCGCGCCATACCGCCCGCGGCGAGGCGCTCGAACGTCGGCACGGTGATCAGCCGGTCGAGGTAGTGCCCGTGCGTCGCCCACACGTCGTCGCGCAGCCAGATGCCGGGGTAGGCGAGCTCGACCACGCGACGCCGGCGCCCCGGGGCGAGCCACTCGGCGAGCGCGGCGGCACCGGGCGAGGCGGAGGCCGCTGCGACGCGCGTCTCGAGCCCGAGCGCGGCCGGCTCGGCGTGCAGGCCGCGATCCCGCAACCATGGGGCGACCAGGGCGTGGTCGTGGTTCCCGGGCGTGATGACGACCTCGGTGCCCCTGGGCAGCGCGTCGCCGATCGTCTCCATCACCGGCCGGGCTGCGCCGAGCGCGTCGCGGAGCGGGCCGTGGCGCAGTTCCAGCACGTCGCCCAGCAGGACGAGGCGGTCCACGCCGGCGAGCCGCTCGCACAGCGCCGCGAGGGGCTCGGGCCGGCGCAGGATATCGACCGGGCGCCGCGAGCCCAGGTGGAGGTCGGAGATGACGAGCGTCGTGCCCATCGACAGCGTGCGGGGACCGCTCAGCCGGACGCGGCCGCCATGGCCTGGCGGATCTGCTTGGGCAGCATGAAGCGGACGTCCTCCTTGACGACCTCGAACTCCTCGACCTGCTCCGTCCCGCGCTCGCGGAACGACTGCACGAGCCGCTGGACGAGCTCCTCGGGTGCGCTGGCGCCCGAGGTGATCCCGAGCGTCTCGACGCCGACGAGCCAGTCGTCCTGCACCTGCGCCTCGTTGTCGATCAGGTGCGACGCGGCACCGTGCTCGCGCGCGACCTCGACCAGGCGGTTGGAGTTCGAAGAGTTGCGCGAGCCGATCACCAGGACCAGCTCACACAGCGGCGCGAGCTGCTTGACCGCCGCCTGGCGGTTCGTCGTGGCGTAACAGATGTCGTCGGTGCGCGGCCCGGTGATCTCCGGGAACCGCTCGCGCAGCCGGTTGATGATCGCCCGCGTCTCGTCGACCGACAGCGTCGTCTGGGAGATGTACGCGAGCCGCGACGGGTCGGGGATCTCGAGCGCATCGACGTCCTCGACGGTCTCGACGAGCACGATCGCCTCGGGCGCCTCCCCCATCGTGCCCTCGACCTCCTCGTGGCCGTCATGGCCGATCAGGACGATCGTGTAGCCCTCGGCGGCGAACTTCACCGCCTCGCGATGGACCTTCGTCACCAGCGGGCAGGTCGCGTCGATGGTCCGCAGGCCGCGGCGCTCGGCGTCGGCGTGGACGGCCGGCGAGACGCCGTGCGCGGAGAAGACCGTCATCGCACCTTCCGGCACCGCGTCGCCGAGCTCGTCCACGAACACCGCGCCGCGGTCCTTCAGCTGCTCGACGACGTGCTTGTTGTGGACGATCTCCTTGCGGACGTAGACGGGCGCCCCGTGCAGCTCGAGCGCGCGCTCGACGGTCTGCACCGCCCGGTCGACGCCGGCGCAGTAGCCGCGAGGGGCGGCCAGGAGGATCTTCCGTGGGGCTGGTGCCATGCCCCGTCGAGTGTAGAGCGGCGTCCGCCGGTCCCCGCCCGGCGGGCGGGCGCCGGCGGTCAGCGCCGGCGCTCGGCCAGCAGCAGCGAGGCCACGGCCTCGCCCGCGGCGTCCAGCGATCGCGCGCTGACGTGCGCGATGTCGTCGAGGAGCGTGCCCTCCTGGGGATAGGAGAAGTCGATCAGGTCGATCGCCGGGATGCCGGCGTCCAGGAACGGCGTGTGGTCGTCCCAGATGCCGCCCTGCACGGCGTCCGGGAACACCGGCGTGACGCCGACGCGGCCGGCGGCGGCCCGCAGCCTGCCCCACAGCGCCGGCGTCGAGGTCTCCTCGCGCGGGAGCCGCAGCGCCCGGCCGCCGACGTAGTCGAGCAGGATCATCGACGCCACCTGGCCGCGGTGGGCGCGGACGTAGGCCTTGGACCCGCGCAGCGCGTCGCGCAGGAAGTTCGTCCTCCCGGCCGGCAGCTCCTCACCGTCGAACAGGACGAAGCGGACCTCGCGCGTTCCGGGCCGCGGCGCCCGGCGCAGCGTCCGGGCGAGTTCGACGACGGCGGCCGTCCCGGCGGCGCCGTCATTGGCGCCGAGGTAGCCGGCGGGCTCCGGCTGCGTGTCGTAGTGGGCGCCGACGACGATCGCGGGCCGGCGCCCCCGCAGCACGCCGACGACGTTGCGCAGCCCCGGGTGGCCGGGAACCGGCTCGAACCTGCCGTGCGGCAGCCGCGCGCGCAGATCGACCGCCAGGCGGCGCAGCGCGGCCGACCCCGCCGGCCGGGCGCCGTAGACCTCGACCTGGCGGCGCAGCAGCGCGAACGCCCGCGCCTCGTCGAAGCGGTCGGTCCGCGGGCGCGGCACGGCGTCCATCGCGGCGGCGGTGTGCGCTGCCGTCGCGGGAACCACGCCCTGCGTCCGCGCAGGCACCGGCGTCGCGTGTCGCCCGCCGCCGACGAACGGCCAGCCCTCGACCGCGAAGTACACGGCCGCGGCGGCCAGCACGAACTGGACCGCGAGCACGATCACCAGGACGCGGACCGACAGGCCCGAGCCGTCATCGCCGCCGGACCCCGGCGCGCGCTCCGCGATGCCCATCACCCCCGGGCCGGGCTCAGTCGTTCGCGGTGACCGCGTCGAGCAGTTCCGCGAACTTCAGGCGCGCCGCGGCCTGCCGCGTCGGGATGTGCTCGGTCGGGATGCCGTCGGCCGGCGGCTCGTAGCCGCGCAGGATCTGCCGCGCGACGGACTGGCGGTGCACCTCGTCGGGACCGTCGTAGAAGCGCGCCGCGCGCGCGTGGCGGTACATCGCCTCGATCGGCATGTCCGTCGAGTAGCCGAGCGAGCCGTGGATCTGCAGCGCGCGGTCGACCACGTCGTGCATCACCTGGGCGCCGAAGAACTTGATCAGCGACACGTCCATCCGCGCCGCCGAGGCCCCCTCGGTGTCCATCTTCCAGGCGGCGTGCAGCGTCATCAGGCGCGCCGCCTGCATCTGCGCCGCCGAGTCGGCGATCCAGACGCGGACGGTCTCCTTCTCGGCCAGCGTCGAGCCGAAGGCGCGCCGGTGGGTGCCGTACTCGCAGAGCATGTCGAAGGCGCGGCTCGAGACGCCGAGCCAGCGCATGCAGTGATGGATACGCCCCGGGACCAGGCGGTGCTGGGCGATCATGAACCCGTTCCCCTCACCGCCGAGCAGGGCGTCGGCGGGCACGCGGACGTCCGTGTAGAGGATCTCCGCGTGGTTGCCGAGCTTGCCGAACGACTCCTCCGGATGCCCCATCGTCGCCACGTCGCGGACGATGTTCACGCCGGGGGTGTCGACCGGGACGATGAACATCGACGCCCGCTGGTGGGACCGCGCGTCCGGGTCCGTGACGGCCATGACGATCAGGAAGTCGGCGATCGACGCGTTGCTGGAGAACCACTTGTGGCCGTTGATGACCCAGTCGTCGCCGTCGCGGACGGCGCGCGTCGTGAGGCTCGTCGGGTCCGATCCGGACGAGTTCGGCTCGGTCATCGAGAACGCCGAGTGCAGGTCGCCGGCGAGCAGCGGGTGCAGCCAGCGCTCCTTCTGGTCGGGCGTCCCGGCGAGCGCGAGGATCTCGCTGTTGCCGGAGTCGGGCGCCTGGCAGCCGAACGCGTTCGGGGCGAACGGCGAGGTGCCCAGGATCTCGTGCATCAGGCCGAGCTTGACCTGGCCGAAGCCCTGCCCGCCGAGCTCGCGATCGAGGTGCGCGGCCCACAGCCCGCGCGCCTTGACCTGCTCCTGCAGCGGGGCATAGATCGCGGCGACCTGGTCCCACGTCAGCTCGCTGTAGACCGTCTCCAGCGGCCAGATCTCCTCGCGGACGAACGTCCGCATCCAATCCAGCTGCTGCTGGAACTCAGGGTCCGTCGAGAAGTCCCATGCCATCGGTCCATGTCCTCCGCAGACGTCGGGGTTCGTCCAGACATCTTCGCAGGGCGGCGCCGATCTAGGCTCACCCGCATGAAGCTCGTCCTCGACGTGGTCCCCGGCCGGCTGGCGATCGCGCGGCTCGCGCCCGGCGCGGCGCTGCCGGACTGGGCGGCCGGTCCCGCGCCGGTCTCGATCACGCGCACCGCGGCCGAGCTGTCCGTCGTCTGCGCGGAGGACCTCGTCCCCGCCGGCGTCCGCCAGGTCCGCGGCTATCGGGCGCTGGCCGTCCGCGGCCCGCTGGACTTCGCCCTGACCGGCATCGTGAGCGGGCTGACGAGCGCGCTGGCCGGCGCGGGCGTGCCCGTCTTCGTGATCTCGACGTTCGACACGGATCTCGTGCTCGTGCCGCAGGAGCGGCTCGACGACGCGGTTGCGGCGCTGCGCGGGGTGGGCCACGAGGTTGCGGGCCGTTAGGGTGCGGCCATGCCCCAGCAGCACTTCGACCGGCTGACCGCGGTCGACGCCTCGTTCCTCGTCCAGGAGGGCCCGACGTCGCACATGCACATCGGCGCCATCGCGACCTTCGAGGGTCCGCCGCCGCCGTTCGACCGCTTCCTCGACAACATCCGCATGCGCCTGCACCTCGTGCCGCGCTACCGCCAGCGGCTCAGCTTCCCGCCGCTGGAGAGCGGCCGCCCCGTCTGGGTGGACGACGAGAGCTTCAACCTCGAGTACCACGTGCGTCAGACCGCGCTGCCGCGCCCCGGCACGGGACAGCAGTTCGTGCGACTGGCGTCGCGGATCTTCTCGCAGCAGCTCGACCGCTCCAAGCCGCTGTGGGAGCTGTGGCTGGTCGAGGGACTGGACAACGGGCGCTGGGCGCTGATCTCCAAGACGCACCACAGTGTCATCGACGGGATCGCCGGGGTCGACCTGGCGACGGTCCTGTTCGACGTCCAGCGGGACCCGCCGCCGATCGAGCACCCGGACGCCGTGTGGGAGCCCGCCCCGGAGCCGACGCCCGCGGAGCTGGTCGCGTCCGGTGCGATCAGCGCCGCCCGCACCGTCCTCGACGGCGCGCGCCGCGCCGGCCGCCTGCTCGCGCAGCCGCAGGCGGTGCTCGGCGAGGCGCGTGACGGCGTCGAAGGGCTGAGCGAGCTCGTCTGGGCGGGGCTGAACCCGGCTCCGGACACGCCGATGAACGTCGAGATCGGGCCGCACCGCCGCTACCGCTCCGTGCACGGCTCACTGGAGGACTTCAAGCTCGTCAAGAACACGTTCGGCGGCACGGTCAACGACGTCGTGCTGACCGTCGTCAGCGGCGCGCTGCGGACGTGGCTGCGGTCGCGCGGCGTGCGCACCGAGGGCCTCGAGCTGCGGGCGCTCGTGCCCGTGTCGACGCGCGCCAAGAACGACCGTGGCGAGCTGGGCAACAGCATCGTCGTGATGCGCGGCCCGCTCCCGGTCTACATCGAGGATCCGATCGCGCGGCTGCGCGTCGTCCGGCAGGCGATGGACGGGCTGAAGGAGTCCAAGCAGGCGGTCGGCGCCGAGGTCATCGCCGGCGCGCAGAACTTCGCGCCGCCGACGATCCTCGCCCAGGCCTCGCGGCTGAACTTCTCCACGCGGCTGTTCAACATCATCGTCACGAACGTCCCGGGCCCGCAGTTCCCGCTCTACGTCGCGGGACGCCGCTGCATGGACGTCACCCCGGTCGCGTTCCTGCCCCGCAACCACGCGCTCGCCCTGGCGATCATGAGCTACGACGGGCGGCTGAACTTCGGCCTGCTCGGCGACTACGACGCCGTGCCCGACATCGACGTCGTCTCGGGGGCGCTGCAGGACTCGATCGACGATCTGGTCGCCCGTGCGAAGCGCCACGGCGGCACGCCCGCGCCGGCCGGCAACGGCGCCGCCCCGGCTCGCGCCTAGCGGTCAGTAGCCGAGCGCGAACTTCGCGTCCTCGGACATCTTGTCCGGGGACCACGGCGGGATGAAGATGAGCTCGGAGTCCACGGACGTGACGTCGTCGAGTTCGCTCACGAACTCCTCGATCTGCTCGGCGACCATCGGGCCGATCGGGCAGGCCGGCGTCGTCAGCGTGTAGGTCACGTGGACATCGCCGCCGTTCACCGTGATCCCGTAGATCAGCCCCAGTTCGACGAAATCGAGCCCGAGCTCGGGATCGATGACGTTCGTCAGAGCCTCCTCCACCGCTTCCACCGTCAGCATGCGGCGAGTGTACCCAGGGTGTGCATATTCGCCATCATGCGGGGACCGCCCCTGCTGCGGCGGGCGAAGTGCGGTAGTTTCGACACATCGTCGAACTTCAGGAACACCCCCCGGTCCTGCGCTGCCACGGTGACGAGGATCGCGTCACGCAGGGCCTTCGCCGCCGTCCGTTGTCGCGTGCGCTCGCACTGGAGAGCGACCTGCTCGTGGACTTCACCGGGTTGTCGTTCGCGGACGCGTCGCTGATGGTCGACCTGGCGATGGTCGCCCGCCGCCTGAGCCGAACCGGCCGCGGCATGCGCCTGAGCGGCGCGGCGCCGCAGATCCACACCCTGATCGAGATGGTCGGGCTGCATCGCCTCCCGGGAGTCGTCGTCGACGCCCCGGTGCCCGCCGCGGCCTGAGCCGCCGCCGGCGCTGAGCTGCCGTTGATCGGGCGGTCGTACGCTGTCCGTGATGCTGCTCCTCATCGTGCTGTTCATCCTCGTGCCGATCGCCGAGCTGTACGTGATCATCCAGGTCGGCCAGGCCATCGGCGCCGCGGCCACGATCGCGCTGCTGATCGCCGATTCGCTGCTCGGTTCCTGGCTCCTGCGCCACCACGGGCGCCGGGCGTGGGCGCGGTTCACCGAGACGATCGCGGCGGGGCGCGTGCCGACGAACGAGGTCGCCGACGGCGCGATGATCCTGTTCGGCGGAACGCTGATGCTGACCCCCGGGTTCCTCTCCGACATCCTCGGCATGCTGCTTCTGCTCCCGCCGACACGCGCGCTGCTGCGGCCCGTCCTGCTGCGGCGGTTCAGGGTCACGGGGACGACGGGCGCGCCCGGGCCGGGTGCCCCTCGGTGGCCCGGCGCCGGGCGGCGCACCCGCCCGCCCGCCTATGACGTCGACGGCACGGTCGTCGAGGACGACCCGGGTCGCGGAGCACTCCCCCGATGACCGTCGCGGCGGACCTCGACGCGCCCCGCCCCGCGCGTGAGGAGTCGTTCAGCGACGCCCTCACGATCGCGTTCGCCGACGCGCGGAACGGGGCCTGCGGCACGCTGCGCCTGGGACTCGCGGCCGGCCGCAGCGCCAGCGGGCTGGTGCTCCTGTTCCACGACGGCGAGCAGGTGGCCGTCGCCGCCGAGGGCGACGTCGCGGTCGGCGACCCGTCGTCCTGGGACGGCGTCGCGGCCGCCGGCCTCGACGTCGAGACGATCGAGCCGCTGCGCCGCTGGCACGTGACGTTCGCCGGCGAGGACGCGAGCCTGGATCTCGACGTCGAGGCCGCGGGACCGATCGCCGAGCTCGCGGCCGACGATCCGGTGGCGCGTCTCGGCGGCATGCTCGGCTTCGACCTGCCCGTCACCGTCCGCGGCAGCGCCGACCTGCGCGGCACCCGCCTGACGCTCGACGCCGTCGGCCAGCGCAGCCGCTCCTGGGGGTCGCCCGACTGGTCGCAGATCACGCGCACGCGGATCGTGCAGGCCTGGTTCGACGGCGGCATGGCGTCACTCAGCGCCATCGCCCCCGCCGGCGCCGCCCACGGTGACGAGGTGGTCAGCGCCACGCTGCTCGGGCCCCACGGCGCCCAGCCGGTCGGCGACGCCCGGATCTCGACCACGTTCGACGCCGACGGCCGCCAGCAGCGGGCCGCACTGGAACTGTGGCCCCTCGGCGACGGCGCGCCCCGGCGCCTGTCGGGCGAGGTCTTCTGCGGCACGACGCTCGACCTCGGGCGCCTGCGCCTGGACTGCGCGTTCGTGCACTGGCGGATGAACGGCCAGGCCGGCATCGGGCGCTACGACGTGCTGCGGCGCCTGCCGGAGTAGCGTCGTCCAGCGTCCCGATTCGGCCGCCCGCCGGGCTGGAGGTGGGAGTTTGTCCGGCGCTGCTTGACAAACTCCCAGGTAGCGCGCCGCCAGGGCCGATCGCGGCGGCGGCGGCGCTGATGTGATCACTCTCCCAGCCAGCTGAGCCGCGGCGTCTCGCGCAGCACCAGCGCGCGGAGGAGTAGAGCGTCCCTCCGCTAGTTGTCGGAACCGAGGCGGTCCCAGAGGTACAGCTCGAGGCACTCGTCGGCAAGCTCGGCGGCCTGCTCGCGGCTGAGCGCCGGGAGCACGCGATCGAGCGCCTCGTCCTCGCTGACGCCGGCGTCGAAGGCCTCCTCGCCGCGGAACCCGGCGGCGATCTTCAGCGCCTCGCGGCGGTTCTCGCCGAGCGACGGGAAGACCGCGACGAGGAAGTCGCGGTTCGCGATCGGCTGGCCGACCTCGAGCGAGGCGTGCCACGCGGCGAGCATCGAGAGGTCGTGCTCGTCGAGATCCGCGATCGCCTTCGAGTAGTGCGCGGCGAGTTCGGGCTCGGGGATCGCGTCGACCCAGGCGCGCACGATCTCACCGAGAAGCTGCCGCCGGGCCTCGCGGCCGATCGACTCCGAGATGACGCGGATCGCGTCGTGCGGTTCGATGAAGCAGAGCTGCATGACGGGCGGCACGCTACGCGCCCCCCCGGACGCCACGGCGCGTCGCAGCGGCCCCCGCGCAACGCCCCTGGAAACGAGCTATTCGAGTCCCATCTCGCCGCCCGCGGCGGGTGCCGCCGCCTTGGTCGCCGGTACCGCCTTCACCGCCGCCGCCGGGGCCGGGGTCGTGCTCGCCGGCGGTGTGGCCCGGGCCGGCGCGGCGGCCGCGACCGGCCGCCGGACGACGATCGGCGACGCCTTCGGGGCGACGGGCGCGGGCGTCGTGCGCGCGGGCTCCGTGCGCGCGGGCGCCGTGCGCGCGGGCTCCCGGTGCGCGGCGACGTGCACGGCCGCGGGGCGGGCGCGCACCGGCTCGGGACGGCCGGCGCGGTGCTCGAGCGCCACGGCGCCGCCGCCGGCGACCGCGGCGGAGGCGGCCAGGACGGCGCCCGCCTTGTGCGTCGATGCCTCGATCGCCTCGATCATCGCCTGCGAGCGCAGGATGCCGGTCGCCGCGCGCTCCCCGGCCCACGTCGAGAGGGTCTCGTAGATCCGCAGCACGCCGTGCCCGCTCGGCTGCGGCTGGGCCGCTCCCGCGAGGGCCGCGAGCGGCACGACGGGCAGCACCACGCGCAGCGGCGCGCCCGCGCGATGCAATTCGCGGACGACCGCCCGGCACGAGGCGCAGTTGCGCAGGTGCGGGCGCACCTCGAGCACCTGCTCCGGGGTCGCCTCGCCGTCCACGAGCGCCGACAGCACCGGCAGCCACCGCTCGCACTCGGCCCCCGACTCGATGCCGGCGAACCGCTGCAGAAAGTTCTGGCGACCTTCGTAGACGCAGCGGTTGACCTTGGTGCGCGACCAGCCGGTCTGCTCCTCGATCTCGGCGTAGCTGTTGCCCTGCGCCTGGAGCCACAGCGCGCGGAGCTCCTGCGGCTTCAGGCGCTGCAGTGC
>JBKJRO010000032.1:0-33359 GCA_046594555.1 Solirubrobacteraceae bacterium | reverse complement strand
GGATCGCCGAGCTGCTCGCACAGCGCGCGCCGCCGCCCGCGCCGCCGCTGATCGCGTGGCACTGGCTCCGCGCGCACCCGGCCGACGACGAGCAGGCCCTCGAGGCCGCGGCCGCGGCCGGGAGGGCGGCGCTCGATGCCCTGTCCCCGCACGAGGGACTGCGCTGGTACCGCGACGCGGTCGCCGCCGCCGATCGCCGGGGCGTCGATGACCGGTCCCGCTGTGCCGCGCTGCTCGGCATGGGTGAGGCCGAGCGCGACACCGGCGACGCCGGCTCCCGCGAGACGCTGCTGCGGGCCGCCCGCCTGGCGGTCGAGCTCGGGCAGGACGATCTGCTGGTCCGGTCGGCGCTCGCCAACCACCGCGGCTTCGCGAGCAGCACGGGCGAGGTCGACGGCGAGCGCCTGGCGATCCTCGAGGCGGCGCTGGATCGCGTCTCGGCGGACGACGACGTCGACCGCGCCCACCTGCTCGCGACCGTCGCCGCGGAGCTGGCGTTCTCCGGCGACTGGGAGCGCCGCGTGGCCGCCAGCGACGCGGCGGTCGAAGCCGCCCGGCGCGCCGGGGATCCGGCGACGCTGAGCCGGGTCCTCAGCGCGCGCTTCGTCCCGCTCTGGATGCCGGAGACGCTCACCGAGCGCCTGGCGAACACCGACGAGGCGGTCCGCCTGGCCGACCTGACGGATTCCCCTGCGGTGCAGTTCGAGGCGATCCACTGGCGTGCCGCCGGGCTCATCGAAGCCGCAGCACTGCCGGAGGCCGAGGCCGCCGCACGGCGCCAGAACGCGCTCGCGGAGCGGCTGGGGCAGCCGACCGCACGGTGGATGGCGACGTACGACCGGGCGAATCTCGCGATCATCCACGGTCAGCTCGCGGCCGCCGAGGAGCTGGCCGGCGCCGCGCTGGCGATCGCCACCGAGAGCCGGCAGCCCGACGCGCTCCCGTTCTACGCGAGCCAGATCGCGAACATCCGGTACGAGCAGGGCCGCCTGGGCGAGCTCCAGGAACTCCTCGCCCAGGTCGTCGCCGACAGCCCGGGCATCCCGGCGTTCCGCGGGCTGCTGGCCCTGTCGCTGTGTGAGTCGGGCATGGCGGAGCACGCGGCGGAGCTGCTCGCCGACGAGGCGTCGGACGCCTTCGGGCGCATCCCGACCGACGTCACGTGGATGTCGACGCTGACGATCTTCGCGGAGGTCTGTGCGCGGGTCGGCACCCGCCCCGTCGCCACGCTGCTCGACGACCTGCTCGCGCCGTGGAGCCGTCACCTGGCGTTCACCGGCGTCGGGTCCTGGGGCATCGTGGCCCACGCCCTCGGACGCCTGGCGGCGCGCCGCGGCGATGCCGAGCTCGCGCTGCAGCGGTTCGAGGAGGCCGGAGCGGTGATGGGCCGCGTCGTCGCCCCGGTGTGGGCGGCGCGGCTGTGCGTCGACGAGGCCGAGGTCCGGGCGGCGCGCAGCCGCGGCGAGGACCGCGCGCTCGCCGTGACGCTCGTCGATCACGCGATCCAGGACGCCCAGCGACTCGGCGCCGCCGGCGTCGAGCGCCGGGCGCTGGCACTCGAGCAGCGCCTGCGGTCGCTCGACGTGCTCGGCGGCGCACTGCCGGCCCGGCCGCGGGCTCCGGGCGAGGTGGCCGGCGCCGCCGGGTCCGCGGGTTCCGCGTCCGGGGCATCGGCCGAGCTCTGCTGCGAGGGCGATGTCTGGCGCGTCCTGCACGACGGCGCCGAGTTCCGCCTCGCCGACAGCCGCGGCATGCGGCACCTGGCGCGGCTGCTGGCCGAACCGGGGCGCGCCTTCCCCGCGATCGAGCTCGTCGGCGCCCCAGCCTGCGGCGGCGCCGAGGGCGCGCTGGAGGAGGGTCTGACGATCCGGCCCAGCGGCGGGGACGGCGTCGGCCCCGTGCTCGACGAGCAGGCCAAGCGCGCGTACCGCGAGCGGATCGGCGAGCTGCGCGAGGAGCTCGCGGAAGCCGAGGCGTTCCACGACCCCGAGCGGGTCGCGCGGGCGCGCGCCGAACTCGACTTCCTGACTGCCGAGATCTCCTCGGCCGTCGGCCTCGGCGGCCGGGACCGCAGCAGCGGGTCGAGCGCCGAACGGGCGCGCGTCAACGCGACGCGGGCGATCCGCCGCGCGATCGCCCGGATCGCCGAGCACGATCCGGGCCTGGGCCGCGAGCTCGACGCGGCGATCCGCACGGGCGCGCTGTGCTCGTACGACCCGCCGCCGCACCTGCGGCTGCGGTGGCGCGTGGAGCCGCCGCCGGCGTGAGTCCCGCGGTTCCGGCGGGCACGCGGTCGGCGCCCACACGGGTCGCCGTCCTGGGTGGCGGCATTGCCGGCCTGACCGCGGCCTTCGAGCTGACGCGCCCCGTGCACGAGGGTGCGTACGACGTCACCGTCTACACCCAGGGATGGCGCCTGGGCGGCAAGGGGGCGAGCGGCAGGTGGGGCCCGCACGCACGCATTCACGAGCACGGACTCCACGTCTGGTTCGGCTTCTATCACAACGCCCTGGGGCTGATGGACGAGTGCCTTGTCGAGCAGGCCCTGCATCGGCCGTCGGCGCCCGCCCACCGCCTGCGCGACGCGTTCGCCCCGGTCGACGAGCTCGCCCTCGTCGACGGGGGCCGCGCCTATCGCCTGCCGCTCCCCGACGCCGATGTCGGCGACTCGTTCTTCGCGCGGCTGCCGCGATTGATCGTCACGTGGCTGCGGCGCGTCGCCGCCACGCTCGAGATCCCCGGGACGGTGCGTGGGCCGTGGGGTCCGGCGGCGCTGGCGCGGGCGGAGCTCCAGGCGCGGCTCGGCCACCCGCACGTCGTGCACTACGGGCACATCGCCGACCATCTCGGCACGGCCGCGACGCCGGCGGCGTCCGCGCTCGGCGACCTCGAGGCGAAGGTCGCGTTCCTGGGCCGGATCGCGCAGCTCTGGTCCGCCGTCCTGCGCGGGCTCGCGGTCGACGTGCTGGTGCACGCGCCGGACACGTGGGGTGCGCACCTCGACGCCCTCAACGGGGTCGAGCTGCGCACGTGGCTCGCGCGTCACGGCGCCGACGCCGACGTGGTGCAGGCACCGTTCGTGCGCGCGCTGTACGACCTCGTGTTCGCCTACCGCGGCGGTGATCCCGCGGCGCCGGAGATCGCCGCCGGCGTCGGGATCGAGAACCTCGTCAGCATCTTCGGCCGGAACCGCGGATCGTGCATGCTCAAGCTCCGCGGCGGAATGGGCGACGTCGTCTTCGTGCCGCTGCACGAGGTGCTCGAGCGCCGCGGCGTGTCCTTCGCCTTCTTCCACACCGTCACCGCGCTCGGGACCGGGGTGGGAGCTGACGGCCCGGTCGTCGATCGCGTCGACCTGGTGCGGCAGGTGGAACTCGCGGGCCCGCCTCCGGCACCGGCGCCGGGGGCGGCCTATGAGCCGCCCGCCTATGCGCCGCTGATCGATCTCGGCGACGTGCAACCCGGGCTGCGCTGCTGGCCGGCCGAGCCGCGCGCCGACCAGCTCGCGCCGGCCAGCCGGGACGCGCTCGCGGCGCTCGGCCGCCCGGTCGACCTCGAGCGCGAGCCCGACCCGCTCGGCGGCCCCGCCGTCCGGCTGCAGCGCGGCGTGGACTTCGATGCGGTGGTCCTGGCGATCCCGGTCGGGGCGCTGACGGCCTGCTGCCCGCAGCTGGTCGCGCAGGAGCCGCGCTTCGCGGCGATGCTCCGCGCCGCCGAGCCGGTCGCGACCCAGGCCGCCCAGCTCTGGATCTCGCGCGATCGCACAGCGACGGGGTGGCCGTGCGACGCGGACCGCGACACGATCCTCGGCAATGCGCGCCAGCCGTTCGCCACCCTGAGCGACATGACGCACGTGCTGCCGGTCGAGCGCTGGAGCGGTCCGGAGGCGCCGCTCCAGGTCGCCTACCTGTGCGGCGTCCTGGCCGACGCCGACGCCGCGGGCCGGGACTGGCGCGCGGTGGACGACGGCGTACACGACCGGGCGCTCGCGTGGCTCCGTGAGCACGTGGCGGCCGCGGACTCCCCCTTCTGGGAGGACCTCGATCCACGCGACCTCGTCGACCCGCGGGGCGGTGTCGCGTGGGCGCGGTTCGACGCCCAGTACTGGCGCGGGAATGCCGCGCCGTGGGAGCGCTACTCGCCGCCGTTCATCGACGCGGTGCGGCATCGCATGGCCCCGGGCGAGGCGCCGTGGGGCAACCTCGCGCTCGCCGGCGACTGGACGCGCACGCAGGTCAACGCCGGCTGCGTCGAGGCCGCCGTCATGTCCGGCATCCTGGCCGCGGCCGCGGTGATCGGCGCCGGGGGCGACGCTCCGCATCCGATCCTGCCCGGCTGGCGCAACGGGGATGCGGCGTGATGGAGTACGTCGATCACGGAGGGCTGGCGACGGCTCCGGGGCCGCTGACGTGTCGCAACACGACGCTGTTCGCCTTCCGGATCGAGGCCGACCGCGATGCGCTGGCCGCCGAGTGCTCGCGGGTCTTCGCGGCCCCGTCGGGGGACGCGGTGCTGTGCGAGCCGCTCGGCGAGCACGTGATGCTGGCGTTTGCGCGACTCGGCGAGGTGGTGCCCGAGACCGCGCCCTACCGGACGATGGGGTTCGTCGAGGAGCGCGAGGCCGTGCTGTTCGTCCCCGTCGTGGTTCGCGCCCGCCGCGGGCCGCGCGGGACCCCGGCCCCGCGGCGCCGGGTCCCCGGCCGCATCGCCGAACTGGCGCACGCCCACGTGGCGGCGTTCGTCGCGATGATCGTCCTGGACAACCCGCTGTCGATCGCCGCCGGCCGCGAGGTCTACGGGTATCCCAAGTGCTGCGGGTGGCCGGTCTTCCCGGCGGCCGAGCGCGTCCACCCCGAGGAGGACGCCGAGGCCGCGCGGAGCCCGGCACCCGTGGATCCCGCCGGGTTCGCGCTCGACGCCTTCGCCTTCCGCACCTACGGCGCCGGGTCCAGCCCCGGCCGCCACCGGCTGCTGACGCTGTCGCGCACCGGTGATGCCGCGGGCGACCTCGGCGGTCCGCGCGACGTCGTCCGCGCTGCGCACCGGCGCGCCGTGCCACGGCCCGACCACCGACGCGTCCTCGCGGAGTCGGTCGCGCCGTGGCTCGGCCGGCACCTGCCCGAGCTGACGGTGACGCAGCTCTTCCTGCGGCAGCTGCGGGCCGCTGGCGGCGGCCTCGGCGCTGACTTCCAGCAGGTCGTCGCGGCGCCCGCGACGGTGACGCGCTGGCGCGGCGCGCGGCGGATCGGCGAGTACCGCCTCGACATCGAGCGCCTCGCCAGTCACGGGACGCCGGCCGCGCTCGGCATCGCAGCGGGGCAGACGGTGACGGGCGTCCGCGTCGCGTTCGACTTCCGCGTGGGCGCCGGACGCTCCCTCTGGCGCGCCTGAGGGCGACGGAACATCGTTCCACCCTGTGTCACGCAGTAGGGGGTGGACCCATGACCCTGCCGGCAGCCGTACCGGGGGGACTTCTCAGGGACACGTGGGGGATCGCCCGGCGCGGTGGTTCCCCACGTGGGCCGGCCGTCGCCGTGCGCGGGCGTTACCGTCTCGCGCACCATGATGATCGTGATGACACCGGCTGCGGCCGAGGAACAGATCCAGGCCGTCGTCGCGCGCCTGGAGACCACGGGCGTCCACGTCGTGGTCATGCCCGGCGAGCTGACGACCGCGATCGGCGCGATCGGCGACCCGGAGGGCGTCCGCGAGCTGGGGATCGAGGGGATGCCCGGCGTCGACCGCGTGGTCCCGATCTCGCGCTCCTACAAGCTCGCGTCCAGCGAGCTCAGTCATCACGAGCCGAGCGTCTTCGACATCGGCGGGCGCACCGTCGGCGGCGGCTCGACGTTCTGCCTCATCGCCGGGCCGTGCACGGTCGAGTCGCGCGAGCAGACGCTGGGCGTCGCGCGCGCGGTCAAGGCCGGCGGCGCGTCGATGCTCCGCGGCGGCGCGTTCAAGCCGCGCACCTCCCCGTTCGCCTTCAAGGGCCTGGGCGCTCCAGCGCTGGAGATCCTCGCCGAGGCGCGCGAGGAGACCGGTCTGCCGATCGTCACCGAACTGCTCGACGCCCAGCACGCGGGCGTCATCGAGCAGTACGCAGACGTGGTCCAGATCGGCGCGCGCAACATGCAGAACTACGCGCTGCTCGAGGTCGCCGGCAGGCTCGGCAAGCCGGTGCTCCTGAAGCGCGGGCTGTCGTCGAGCCTCGACGAGCTGCTGCAGGCCGCCGACTACGTCCTCAAGGAGGGCAACGAGGCGGTGATCCTCTGCGAGCGCGGCATCCGCACGTTCGAGACCGCGACCCGCTTCACGCTCGACCTCGGCGCGATCCCGTGGCTCAAGCTCCACACCCACCTGCCGGTGATCGTCGATCCGAGCCACGCCGCCGGTGACCGGCGCCTGGTCGACCCGCTGTCGCGCGCGGCCGCCGCGGTCGGCGCCGACGGGCTGATCGTCGAGGTCCACGAGGATCCCGAGCACGCGCTCTGCGACGGGCCGCAGGCGCTGCAGGCCTCGCACTTCGCCGACTTCACCGCGGCCGTCGCCGCGCACGCCCAGCTCGAGGGCAAGACGCTGGCGTAGATGCCCGCCGCGACCGACGAGACCATGCGCGGGCTCGCGGGCCTGCTCGCGCAGGAGACCGACCGGCTGGGCGCGGAACTGGCGGCGTTCGTCCTGCAGGAGGTCCCGGCCTACCGCGGGCTGGACAGCGACGAGATCCGTGCGGTCACCGTGACCAGCGGGCGGGTCAACGTCGGGGCGATCCTCTCGATGCTGCAGTTCGGCATCCCGCCGGAGACGATCCGCCAGCCGGCGGGGGCGGTCGACTTCGCCCACGCGATGATCCACCGCGGGGTCGATCTGGCGACGATCCTGCGGACCTACCGGCTCGGCCATGACCGGCTGTGGGACACCTGGATCGCGTTCATCGCCGAGCGCATCGACGACCCCACCCTGCTGGCGGCCGTGACGCGGCGGTCCTCGGCGCTGATGTTCGCCTACTTCGACGCGGTGGGCCAGGACATCGCGGCGGACTACGACGTCGAGCGCGAGCGCTGGCTGCGCAGCGCCGCCGCGGTTCGCGACGCCGCCGTCGAGCAGATCCTGGACGGCACGGCCACCGACCCCGAGCAGGCCGGGCTGATCCTGCGATACGAGCTGCGCCGTCATCACGTCGCGTTCATCGTCTGGAGCGCCGACGCCGGGCAGGCCGCGGCGCTCGCGGGCCATGCCGAGCTCGTCGCGGGCGCGGTCGCGGGTGCGCTCGATGCCGGGCAGCCGCTCGTCGTCCGGCCGAGCGCGGCGGCACTGTGGGGCTGGGGGTCGCGATTCGACGCCGTGCCCGGCGATCTGGAGCAGCGGCTCGCGGCGGTTGGCGTCGACGGACTGCTCGTCGCGGTCGGCTCGGCAGGCTGGGGCATCGAGGGCTTCCGCGAGTCGCACGCGCAGGCGCGCGAGGCCCAGCGGGTCGCACGGCTCGCGCAAGCCCCCGCCGCGGTGACGACCTACCGGTCCGTCGCGCTCGCCTCGGCGCTGTGCGCGGACACCGAGGTGGCGCGGCGGTTCTCCCGCTCCGAGCTGGGTCCGCTCGACGCGCCGACGACGACGGCGGCCCGGCTGCGCGACACGCTGACCGCGTACTTCGAGGAGGGCAACAGCCCGGTCCGAGCTGCGCGCAGGCTCGGCGTCCACGAGAAGACCGTCGTCTACCGCGTGCACAAGGCCGAGGAGCTCCTCGGCCACCCCGTCGCGGCACGCCGCGCAGAGCTCGAGCTCGCGCTGCGCGTGCGGCTGCTGCTCGGCGACGCCCGTTAGCGCCGCACGACAAGACGGGCGCGCGGCGTTGCGCCGGCGCGCCAATGACGTCCACCTGCGCCGGATCTAGCGTCCTGCCGACGGCAACGACGGTGGAGGACGCATGAGCAGCGTGAGCGATGTCGGCGTGGAGATGCTGCCGACCCCCGAGGGGATCAGCGACCCGTACCCGATCTATGCGCAGCTGCGCGAGCAGTCACCGCTGCCCGGCTATCGCGACTGGCCGCCGGGGACCGTCCCGGGCCTGGACGAGCCGGTCACGGCGTGGGCGCTGCTGCGCTACGACGACGTGCTGGCGGCGGTGCGCGACCCGACGACGTTCTCCTCTCGCGACCCGATCCAGGAGGCGTCGCCGGCGCCGAGCCTGATGCTCGTCAACCACGACAAGCCCGAGCACACGAAGCTCCGCGGTCTGGTGAACCAGGCCTTCTCCCCGCGGCGCATCGAGCGCCTGGGGCCGTGGCTCGACGAGCTGACGCCGACACTGCTGGCAGCGCTCGACGGCGGTGAGGTGGATGTGATGCAGCATTTCGCGCACGAGGTGCCGACGCGCGCGATGGTCCGCCTGCTCGGGCTGCCCGAGGCCGACCAGCCGCGGATGAAGGAGTGGGCCAACGCCTTCATGCTCTCGGCCGACATGACGCCGCAGGCGCGGACGGCGAGCAACATGGAGATGTTCGGCGCGTTCGCCGAGGCGGTCGGCGCACGCGCCGCCGTGCAGGCGGACGAGACGGATGCCGAGGCCGAGGAGGCGCCCGACCTCATCTCCGCGCTGCTGCGCGCCGAGGTCGACGGCGAGCGCCTCACGCCCGAGGAGGTCGTGCGGTTCTGCGTGACGCTCGTCGTCGCCGGCAGCGAGACGACGACGTACCTGACGGGCAACCTGCTGGCCGCGCTGGCGGACGTCCCCGGCCTCTTCGAGCAGTTGCACGCCGACCGCGGGCTGATCCCCGCGTTCATCGAGGAGTCGATGCGCCTGGACGGCCCGCCGCAGCGGCTCTTCCGGCTTGCGACGCGCGACGTGGAGATCCGCGGCCGGACGATCGCTGAGGGCGAGTGGGTCGGGCTGTTCTTCGGCTCGGCCAATCGCGATCCCGAGGTGTTTCCCGACCCCGACCGCTTCGACCTGGACCGCCCGAACGTCAGGAAGCACCTGTCGATGGGGCTCGGGGTCCACTTCTGCCTCGGCGCCCCGCTCGCGCGGCTGGAGATGCGCGCAATCGTCAACGCCGTGCTGGACCGCTACTCCGCGGTGGCCCGCGGCGCGGCGGCGCCCGTCAAGCAGACGGCGAGCCTGCTGACCCACGGCTACGTCGAACTGCCGCTCGTCCTCACCCCCCGCTGACCCCACGACCGGAGGACCACCGATGACCATCAACGACCAGCGGACCGACGTCAACGTCGCCACCACGAAGCGCATCTATGCCGCGGTCCCCGCCGGCGAGCTCGAGGTGGTCCTCGGGCTGCTCGATCCCGAGGTGCGGATCCAGTACATCGGCACCGACGCGATCCCGTACGCCGGGGACTTCCACGGCATCGACGGCGCGACGGACTTCTTCACGCGCGTCGGGACCGCGGCGGAGGTCGTCTCCATGGAGCCGCGGCTGTTCATCACCGAGGGCGACCACGTCGCCGTCTGGGGTGAGCTCGTGCTCAAGGCGCACCACAGCGGGCGCGAGTTCGCATCGGAGTTCGCGCACATCATCACCCTGCGCGACGGCCGCTGGCTGCACTTCCGCGACTTCGCCAACAGCGCCGAGGCGGCCGAGGTGTTCGCGGACGCCTGAGCGCAGGCGGCGCTTCCGGCGGCCGTCGTCGCAATACTCGGATGCGATGCGCCTGACGCCCACGCTCGCCGTCCTGCTCACCGCCGCCCTCGCCGGCACGCCGTCCGCGCTGGCCGCGGACCCCGCGCCGACCTCGCCGCCGCCGCCGGACACCACAGCGCCGGTACTGAGCGACGTGCTCGTCAGCGCGGCGGTCGTCAAGGCCTCGGCGGGGGCGAGTGTGCGCTTCTCGCTCAGTGAGGTCGCCAACGTCGCCGGCGCCGTCTCCGAGCACCGGACCGGGAGGCTCGTGATCGGCCGCTGCATCCCGGGTGCCGCGATCAGGGCGGCCGGCAAGCGCCGCAAGGCGCGGAAGGCCTGCACGAAGCTCGTCCGCCTCGGGTCGTTCTACCTCGCCGGCGCACCGGCCGGGCCCAACGTCGCCAAGCTCGGCCTGAAGGCGCTGAAGCCCGGGCGCTACCAGGTGACGCTCACGCCGCGCGACCGCACCGGCAACCTCGGCGCGGTCGCGACGGTCGAGCTGCGCATCGTCGCGTAGCGTCTGGGGCGGGGCGCCGCGTTCGACGAAGCGGCGCGGCAGCGGTGATCACGTGTGCCATTGCGGGCGTTGCCCGGTCCACTAGTGTCGGGCAACGTCGCCGACCGCCAAGGGGAGATCACGGATGGCCCGGACACCACTGCTGTCGCAGCTCGAAGCGCTCGTCGCCCAGGCGCTGGCGGACGGAGACGCCGCCGGTGTGACGCGCCGGCGCTTCCTGAGGGACGCGGGCGCTGCGGGCGCGCTCGCGGGCGCGGCAGCCGTGCTGCCCGGCTCGCGATCGCTCGCGGCGGCGGCGGCGGCGACCGCGCCGCGCATCGTCGTGGTCGGCGCCGGGCTCGCCGGGCTGACGACCGCGCTGCGCCTGAAGCAGGCGGGCTACACCGCGCAGGTCTTCGAGGCGAACCCCACCAGGGTCGGCGGGCGCTGCTGGTCGATCACGGGCGCGTTCGCCGACGGGCAGGTCGCCGAGCACGGCGGTGAGCTGATCGACCAGGGACACACCCAGGTGCGCAAGCTCGCCAACGAGCTGGGCCTGACCCTGGACAACCTCCTGGCGGCGCAGGCGTCCGGGACCGAGGACGGCTACTGGTTCGACGGCGTGCCGTACTCCTACGCGCAGGCGACCGACGACATCAAGCAGATCTGGCAGCAGGTCCACAGGGACGTCTCCGCGGCGAGCTACCCGACGCTCTACAACAGCTCGACCGCGCGAGGTCGCGAGCTCGACCAGCTGTCGATCGCCGGCTGGATCGACGCCTACGTCCCCGGCGGGCGCGCGTCGAAGCTCGGGCAGCTGCTCGACGTCGCCTACAACATCGAGTACGGCGCGGAGACGACGGACCAGAGTTCGCTGAGCATGCTCTACCTGCTCGGCTACTCCGGTCAGGGTCAGCTGCGGATCTTCGGTCCGTCGAACGAGAAGTACCACGTGCGCGGCGGCAACCAGCAGATCGCGACGCGCATGGCCGCCCAGCTGGCGGGGCAGATCACGATGGGCTCGAGCCTGGCGGCGGTGCGGCTGAACAGCGACGGGCGGACGTACAGCCTGACCTTCGACCAGGGCGGCAGCGTGATGACCGTGACCGCCGACAAGGTCGTCCTGGCACTGCCGTTCTCGATCATCCGCGCCGGCGTCGACATCAGCCGGGCGGGGTTCAACGACGTCAAGCGGCGGGCGATCGCGGAGCTGGGGATGGGCACGAACTCCAAGCTCAACGTCCAGTTCTCCCGTCGCGTGTGGGAGACGCTGGGCAACAACGGCAACACGTACGCCGACACCGGCTACCAGGCGACGTGGGACGTCACGCGCGCGCAACCGGGCAGCTCCGGCATCCTCGTCGACTACACCGGCGGCACGATCGGGAACAGCTTCGGCTCCGGGACGCCGTCGTCGCGCGCAAAGCAGTTCCTCGGCCAGCTCGAACCCGTGCTTCCCGGCGTCACCAAGGCCTGGAACGGTCGCGCGACGCTCGACCACTGGGCCGGGAACCCCTACACGCTCGGGTCCTACAGCTACTGGAAGGTCGGGCAGTACACGACGATCGCCGGCGCCGAGCGCGAGCGGTCGGGACACTGCCACTTCGCGGGTGAGCACACGTCGGTCGACTTCCAGGGCTACCTCAACGGCGCGGTCGAGTCCGGTGAGCGCGTCGTCGCGGAGATCCTCGCGGACCTGAAGTAGCGCCTACTTCGGCGACATCCGGATCCCGCCGTCCAGCCGGATCGTCTCGCCGTTGAGCATCGCGTTCTCGGCGATCGCCGTGACGAGCTGCGCGTACTCCTCGGGGTGGCCGAGCCGGCTCGGGAACGGCACCTGGGCGCCGAGCGCGACACGCTGCTCCTCGGGGAGCGCGCCGAGCAGCGGGGTGTCGAACAGGCCGGGGGCGATCGTGTTGACGCGGATGCCCTTGTCGGCGAGGTCGCGCGCCGCGGTGATCGTCATGCCGACGATGCCGCCCTTGGACGCCGCGTAGGCGACCTGGCCGATCTGGCCCTCGAACGCGGCGACGGATGCGGTGTTGACGAGCAGGCCGCGCTCACCGCCGGCATCGGGCTGGTTCTCGGTCAGCATCTTGAACGCCGCCAGGCGCATGACGTTGAAGGTGCCGACCAGATTGATGTCGAGGATCACCTTGAACGCCTCGACCGGGTGCGGCCCGCGGCTGGAGGCGGTCTTGATCGGGATGCCCGTGCCCGCGCACGACACCGCGATGCGCAGCCCGCCGGGGGTCTGGGCCGCCCGGTCGACGGCGGCCTGGACCTGATCCTCCTCGCGCACGTCGCAGGCGACGAACGGGATGCCGAGCTCGGCGGCCAGCGGCTCGCCCTTCTCGGGGTTGACGTCAGCGATCGTGACCGCCGCGCCGAGGGCGTGCAGGCGGCGGACGGTGGCTTCGCCCAAGCCGGACGCGCCGCCCGAGACGAGCGCGCCGGAACCTTCGATCTTCATGGTCTCTCCTGGTGGCTGGACCTGCGGGGACGGCGGATCCTATGACACGCGATGACGCAGGCGTCAGGTTTCCAGAGCGGGATACTTCGCGCATGAGCGCCCTCGAGCTGGACCGCCTGACGTGGCCGCAGATCCGGGCCGAGCTTGACGGTGGGCGGGACACCGTCGTCGTCGCGTTCGGAGCGACCGAGCAGCACGGACCGCACCTCCCGCTGGGGACCGACGCGATGATCGGCGATCACCTCGCGCGGCTCGTCGCCGACCGCCTCGATGCCTTCCTGGCCCCGACGGTCCGCGTCGGCTGCTCGCGCCACCACCTGGCGTTCGCAGGCACGTTGTCGCTCGCCGACGCGACGTTCCACGCGATCGTCGCCGACCTCGTCACCTCGCTCGCCGGGAACGGCTTCGGCCGCATCGTGCTGCTGCCGACGCACGGCGGCAACTTCGCGCCGCTGGCCGCGGCGCTCGAGCTGCTCGGACCGGTCGCGGGTGCGCGGGTCGACGCGCTGACCGACGTGACCGCGCTGCTCGAGATCGCGCTGATCGGCGAGCGCGAGTTCGGCGTCCCGCTCGGCGAGGGCGGCCTGCACGCCGGGGAGTGGGAGACGTCGCTGATCCTGGCGATCGCGCCGGAACTCGTCCGCATGCCGCAGGCCGAAGCGGGGTACACCGGGGACCCGGCGGCCGCGATCGGCGCCCTGTTCGCGGGCAGTATCGAGACGGTCGCGGAGAACGGCGTGATCGGCGATCCCCAGCAGGCGTCGGCGGCGCACGGGGAGCGCTACTGGGCGGCGGTCGTCGACCTCGTGCTCGAGCGACTCGGCGGCTCGGAGGTGTAGGCTTTGCGGTGACCGGCCGTACGTCGCCGGTCACAAAGGCCCCGTGGAGTGAGACCGCCGGGGAAAGCGCCCGTGGAGTGCGACCGCCGGGCACATCATCCGAAAGGACCCATTCATGTCTGAAGCCGTCATCGTTGACGCCATCCGCACGCCGGTCGGCCGCGCGTTCAAGGGCTCGCTCGCGACGCTGCGACCTGATGAGACGCTCGCCTTCGTCGTCGACGCGCTGCTCGAGCGCAACCCGGGCGTCGATCCGGGCAGCATCGAGGAGCTCATCGCCGGCGTCGGCCTGCCGCAGGGCCTGCAGGCCAACAACGTCGCGCGCCTTGCCGTCCTGCTGTCCGAGAAGCTGCCGCAATCGGTCAACGGCTCGGTCGTCGCGCGGTACTGCTCGTCGGGCCTGGACGCGATCCGCATCGCGGCCAACAACATCGTCGCCGGGCAGGGCGACGCCTATCTCGCGGGCGGCGTCGAGTTCGTCTCGCGCTACAACGCCGCGCAGGAGGCGGCGCACCCGGAGGATCAGAACGAGAAGCTCCAGGGCAAGGAGCCCGGCCAGCCCGACGCGTACATCGCGATGGGCCTCACGGCGGAGAACGTCGCCGTCAAGTACGGCGTCACCCGCCAGGCGCAGGACGAGTACGCGCAGATGTCGCAGGAGCGCGCTGTCGCGGCGCAGGAGAGCGGCGTCTTCGATCGCGAGATCGTGCCGGTCACCCTCGCCGACGGCACCGTCGTCAGCAAGGACGACGGCCCGCGCGCCGACTCGACGGTCGAGAAGCTCGGCGGCCTGAAGCCGGCGTTCAAGGAGGACGGCACCGTCACCGCCGGCAACTCCTGCCCGCTGAACGACGGCGCCGCTGCGTCGCTGATCATGAGCGCCGACAAGGCCCGGGAGCTCGGCCTGAAGCCGCGCGCCCGCATCATCACGGCCGCCACGTGGGGCAACGCGCCCGAGTACATGGGCGTCGCGCCGATCGGGGCGATCAAGAAGGCGCTGGACCGCGCCGGCATGACGATCGGCGATGTCGACATCGTCGAGCTGAACGAGGCGTTCGCCGCCCAGGTGATCCCGATCGCCGACGAGGTCGGCTTCGGCTTCGACCAGCTCAACCCGCACGGCGGCGCGATCGCGCTGGGCCACCCGTTCGGGATGACCGGCGTGCGCATCATGACCACCCTGCTGAACGACCTCGAGACGCTCGACAAGTCGATCGGCATCGAGACGATGTGCGTCGCCCAGGGTCAGGGCGAGGCGATGATCATCGAGCGGCTGAAGTAGCCGCTCGCGGTCCGTTCTCCGCGCGGCCCCGTCGATGGGCGATCCGGGTTGGGTCAGACCGACTCCCCGGGCTCGCCCGTCGCGGGGCCGTTCGCGTTCCGGGCGGCCGTCGGTACCGGTTCCGTGCCTGCCCTGGCGTGCATGGAACCGGTCTCGGTTGCGGCGAGTGCCTACGCCGGGCACACCTTGCGGCAGCGGCGCCGCGGCGGCAGCAATCCGAACGGCGTGCGCACGGGCGCGGCTGCGTTGCCGGCGCTGTCGCGGGCGACCGCGACCAGGCGGTAGATCCCGCCCTGCGGGAGCGCCCGCGCCAGCCGTCCTGAGAACCTGAGCGCGCTCGGTCCGGCCCCGAGCGCGACCGCGACCGAGCCGCCGAAAGGCAGCCCGCGCATGCAGCTGGTGCGCTTCGTCGGCAGGTGCTTGGGCGACGGCGCTACACAGCGACCGCCGACGCGGACGCCGAGGGCGATGCGCTCGGCTGTGAACGTGACGGTCGCGGCCTCGCTCAGCGTCAGCGCGACCTTCGCCGCCGGCCGCTCGGCGGCGGCGATCCGCGCGAGCTTGCCGGACCCGCGCCGGAACTGGCGCGGGGTGACGCGCAAGCCCGTCAGCCGCGGAGCCGTGGTGTCAACGGGCGTCACGACGGGCGTCACGACCGGCGGGATGACGACTGGCGGCGTCACCACCACGGGCGGCTGCGGGTCCACGCCCGTGATCCGTGCGACCTTCTTGGACTGCTCGAGGGTCACCCAGAGCGTGTTGCCGGGGCCCGCGGCGATCTCACGCGGGTCGCCGGCGCCGAGCCCCGGCAGGGTCGTGGCCGCGCCGTCCGTCGTGACCCGCAGCAGGTCCCCGGCGGCGAACTCGGCGACCCAGTAGGCGCCGTCGGCGCCGAGGGCGACGCCCGCGGGGTCGGCGAGCGGGCGGTTGGTCAGCAGCGGCGTGCCGCCGGCGACGAGACGCCCGACGTTGTACGGGTCGATGTTGAAGGCGTTGGTGTAGAGCACCTGTCCGCCGGGGCCGCCGCCGATGCCCGCCGGGCCGCCGCCGACGAGGTACGGGGTCGCGGTCCCGGGGGGCGTGACGCTCACGATCCGCCCGCTGTGGTCGGCGACCCACAGCAGGCCCCCGGAGCTGGCGATGTCACGGGCGTCCAGGCCGGCGACGGGGAAGGTCGTGGCGGTCGCCGGCGCGGCCGGCGGGATCTTCAGGACCTTGGCGGCGCTGGCGGTCCAGAGGTTGCCGTCCGGTCCCGTGGCGATCGCCTGGGGCGCGGTGATGTCGGCGAGCGCCGTGGCGGTGTACGTCAGTGGCGCCGCCGGGGGCACCTTGAGGACGCTCCCCGCCGCGGTCACCCAGAGGTTGCCGTCGGGTCCGCCGGTGATGCCTCTGGCACTCGTGACCGGGGCGAGGTCGAACTCGTCGACCGTTCCGTCCGGCTTGACGCGCGCGACCTTCGACCCGCCGACGACGACCCACATGTTCCCGTCGGGCCCGGCGGCGATCTTGCCCGGCATGTCGCTGACGGCGAACGTGCCGTTCAGCGCCGGCGCCGCGATCGCGCCCGAGGCGCACGCCAGCACGACAGCCAGCACGACGACGACGGAGGCTGCGCGGCGCATTGCCGCAACCGTATCCGGCGCCCCCGCTCAGCCCGTGGGCGTGCTCAGCGACAGCGCGAACTGCCCGGCCGGGTCGGTCAGGATCTGCGTCAGTTCCAGGCCCGCGGCGGCGAGGTCGTCGCGCAGGCGCTGCGGCGTGAACTTGGCGCTGATCTCGGTCCGCAGCTCCTCGCGCGGGGCGAAGTCGACCTCCAGCCCGAGGTCCGGGATGCTGACCCGCATCCGCCGGCTGGCCCGCAGGCGCATCTCGACCCACTCGCGCTCGCGGTCGAAGAACGCGACGTGCTCGAAGGCCTCCGGCTCGAAGTCGGCCCCCAGCTCGCGGTTGATCACGCGCAGGACGTTGCGGTTGAACTCCGCGGTGACGCCCGCAGCGTCGTCATAGGCCGCCTCCAGCACGGCCGGGTCCTTGACGAGGTCGGTGCCGAGCAGCAGGTGGTCGACGCCGGGCCGCAGCAGTCGCGCGACCTGGCGCAGGAACCGCCGCCGCGCCCCCGGCGTGAAGTTGCCGATCGTCCCGCCGAGGAACGCGACGATCCGCGGCTCCTCGTCGGCACGCGGGACGTGGGACAGATGGCGCTCGAAGTCGCCGACGATGCCGTGCACGTTGAGCCCCCCGAAGCTCGCCGTCAGCTCGTCGGCGCAGCGGCGGACCATCGCCTCGGTCACGTCGACGGGGACGTAGCGCCGCAGCGTCCCGGCCGCGGCCAGCGCCGACAGCAGGACACGAGTCTTCTCGGCCGTGCCGGACCCGAGTTCGACGACCTCGCCGGCGCCCGTCGCGTGGGCGATCTGCGCGGCGTGGAGGACGAGGATCGAGCGCTCGGCGCGCGTCGGGTAGTACTCCGGCAGCTCGCAGATCTGGTCGAACAGCTCGGCCCCGCGGGTGTCGTAGAAGTGCTTGGGCGGCAGCTCCTTGAACGGCTTGGTCAGGCCGTCCAGGACGTCCTCGGCGAGCGTGCGCTCCTCACCCGGGCGCAGGTAGGAGTGCACGACGATCGTGCCCTCGGTGACGGCCGTGGCGGCGCTGGCGGGCGGAATCATGACTGCTCCTCGTCGGTGGCGAGTCGGACGCCGCAGAAGATCTGCCGGCGCTGTGGGAGGTCCCAGTTGCGGAACGTCCGCGATGCGACATCGGATTGCGTGGCCCAGGAACCGCCGCGCAGGACGCGCATCCCGGCGGCGAAGAAGACCTCGGAATACTCCCGGTAGGGGTGCGCGGCGAAGCCGGGATAGCCGTCGAACTCGGTCGACGTCCACTCCCAGATGTTCCCGATCAGGTCCAGCGCGCCGCAGTCGGCCGCGCCGCCGGGGAACGCCCCGACGGGCGTCGTCCCGCATGCGCCGGGCTGCAGGTTCGCGTCGCCCGCGCCGCTGGGCCGGGTCCAGGTCGCCGCCGTCTCCCACTCCGCCTCGGTGGGGAGGCGGGCGCCGTTCGCGCGTGCGACGGCGGCGGCCTCGAACCAGCTCACATGGGCGGCGGGCCGGTCGGGATCAAGGTCACGCGTGCCGTGCAGCGTGTGCTCGACCCAGCCGCCGGGGCGCCGCTCCCAGCAGAGTGGGCGGGAGATGTCGTACTCCTGCTTCCAGGCCCACGCCTCCTCGTTCCACCACTCGCGGCGCTCGTAGCCGCCGCCCTCGGTGAAGGTGAGCCAGGTGGCGTTCGTCACCGGCGTGCGGCCGATGCGGAACGGGCGCACCTCGACGTGGTGGCGCGGGCGCTCGTTGTCGAACGCGAATGCCCCGGGCGCGGCGCCGATCGGCACCTCGCCGCCCGCCACGGGGACGAACTCGAGGCCGGTGTGCCCGCCGGGCCCGGCGGGCGCCGGGGTCCGGCCGGGGACGTCGTAGCCGGGCAGCTGCGCGCGGCTGAGCGTCTGGAGCATCGTCTCGGTGTGCTGCTGCTCGTGGCGCAGCACCATGCCGTGGATGACCGGGTCGATGCCGTGGCGGTCGATCGCGGCCAGCGTGCGCTCGCGCACGTCCTCCATGTAGGCCAGTGCGCCCGCGGTGTCCAGCAGGTCGATGTCGCCGCGGACCGCCCGCGGCGTCTCGAACGCGTCATAGCTTGCGGCCAGCTCGCCGTGCAGCAGCGGCAGATCCGCATGGCGATGGACGAGCCACAGGTCCTCGTATGCCGCGATGTGCGCGAGGTCCCAGACGAGCGGGCTGAGGATCGGGTCGATCTGCCGCTCGAGGTCGGCCGGGCTCAGCGGCGCCACGAGCGCGAGCGTGCGCGCGCGCACCGCGGCAAGGGCCGTGCACAGCTCCTCGCGCTGCGGATCGATCGCTTGGCTCACGCCCATCGGTAGTGCCCGTCCCCCGAGATACGCAAACGCTACACCCCGGGCGACCCCGGCTCGCGCGGTCGCCGCGCCCGCTCGGCGACGGCCGGCTGCGCGCCCCCGCGGGCGGGCCCCGAGCCGCTCAGTGCAGCGGACCGAGCGCGAGCTCGTGATGCTCGTCGGCGTACACCTCTTCTGCCGAGATCAGCTTCATCACCGCGTTGATCAGCGCCAGGTGCGTGAACGCCTGGGGGAAGTTCCCCAGGTGGCGGCCGGTCGAGGCGTCGATCTCCTCGGCATAGAGCTGGAGCGGGCTTGCCAGCGCGATGAGCTTCTCGCAGAGCGCCCGGGCCCGGTCCAGCTCGCCGACCTCGACCAGCGCGCTGACCAGCCAGAACGAGCAGATCGCGAACGTGCCCTCCGCGCCCGTCAGGCCGTCGTCGGTCTCCTCCACGCGGTAGCGCAGGACCAGGCCGTCCTGGGTCAGCTCGTCAGCGATGCCGTCGATCGTCTTGCGCACGCGCTCGTCGTCGGCGGGCAGGAACCGGAACAGCGGGATCAGCAGGAGGGCGGCGTCGAGCGCGGTGCCGCCGTAGTACTGGACGAACCGCCCCGTCGCCGGGTCGACGCCGTTGGCCAGCACGTCGGCGTGGATCTCGTCGGCGACGGCCTGCCAGGTCGCGGCGCGCTCGGCGTCGTTGCGCAGCCGCGCCAGCCTGGCGCCACGGTCGCAGGCGACCCAGCAGAAGACCTTCGAGGAGGTGAAGTGCTTGGGCTCGCCCCGAACCTCCCAGATGCCGCGGTCGGGCTCGCGCCAGTGCGCCATCGCCTGCTCGACCTGCCGCACGAGGATCGGCCACGAGCTGTCCAGCAGCTGGTCGCGGTTCTTCGTGTGGATGTAGAACGAGTCCAGCAGCGCACCCCAGACGTCGTGCTGGTTCTGGTCGTAGGCGCCGTTACCGATCCGCACCGGGCGCGAGTGCTCGTAGCCCTCCAGGTGGTCGAGCACGGACTCCTCGAGCTGCCGCTCGCCGCCGATCCCGTACATCACCTGCAGGTCGTCGCGCGAGGCCACGTCCTCGATGAAGTAGTAGTAGTCACCGGCCTCCTGGGCGAAGCCCAGTGAGTACAGCGCCCAGAGCATGAAGGTTGAGTCGCGGATCCAGGAGTACCGGTAGTCCCAGTTGCGCTCGCCGCCCGGCGTCTCGGGCAGCGACGTCGTCGCCGCGGCGCACATCGCCCCGGTCGGGGCGTAGGTCAGGCCCTTCAGCGTCAGCGCGCTGCGCTGGAGGTAGGACCGCCACGGGTGGTCCGGGAAGGTGCCGTGGGCGAGCCAGTCGTGCCAGAAGTCGGCCGTGAACGCCATCCGGTCGGCGGCCTCCTCGTACGTGGTGGGCGCTGCGTGCTCGGTCCAGCTGAGGGCGACGAACGCGGTCTCGCCCTCGCGCAGCGTCGTGCGGGCGCGGGCGCGGCCACCCTCGAAGCCCAGCCGCAGGTCGGTCGTCAGCCGCAGCTCCGTCGGGTCGCCGTCGGCGCGCGCCAGGCCGATGCCGTAGCCGCCGTCGCCGTAGGTCCAGGTGACCGGCCGGCGGCCGTAGTCGAGCTTGGGCTCGCACTCGACGTGCATCTCCGCCGAGCCATTGACGCAGCGCAGCATCCGCAGCAGCACGTGGTCGGCATCGGTGTCGGTGGGCGAGCGGCGATGGCTCGTCGAGCGATCCGCGTCGTGGTGCCAGGGGCCGACGAGCAGCGCGTCGCGCACCACGATCCAGCCGGTCTTCGTCGCCCAGGTGGTCTCGAGGATGTTCGTCCCGGGCAGGTAGCGCCGGCCGGCGGGGACGCGCTCGCCCGCGGGGGACACGCGGAAGCCCCCGGCGTCGCGGTCCAGCAGCGCGCCGAACACCGACGGCCCGTCCATCCGCGGCAGGCACATCCACTCCACGCGGCCGCCGGGCGCGACCAGCGCCGAGACCTCGCAGTCCGAGAGGAAGGCGTAGTCGGCGATCGGCGGGAACGGGCTCAGGCCCGGGCCGCCGTCGTGGATCAAGCGAGTCATGGTCAGGAACCTAGAGTCAGATCCCGATGTACCGGGCGACGAACGCGTCCATCGCCCTGGCCGGCAGGATGGTCTGCAGGGCGTTGGCGACGCGCGCATCGCGGCCGACGAGGTACGTGGGGCGCGGTCGCCGGGCGCAGAGCGCGTGCTCGACGGCCTGCGCGACGTGGTCGGGCGGCTCGGCGTGGTCGTTCTCCTTGACGACGACCTGCTGCAGCGCCTCCAGCTTGCCGCCGTACAGCTCGCGCCCGCGCGGGGACATGCCGTCGGTCACGTCGTGGGCGCGCTCGCCGCCCTTGCGCCAGATCTCCGTCGCCATCGCGCCGGGCTCGACGAGCGCGACCCAGATGCCGAACATCCGCAGCTCGCGGCGCAGCGACGCGGCCAGCTGCCGCACGGCGCCCTTGGATGCCGAGTAGGGGCCGAGGAACGGCTGGCCGACGCGTCCGGCGATCGAGCCGATGAAGACGATCCGCCCGTCGCCGCGGCGCAGGCTGTCGAGCATCGCGCGCGTCACGTCGACATGGCCGAACAGGTTGACGTCGAAGTGCTCGCGCCAGTCCTGCGCGGAGAGTTCCTCCAGCGGGCCCCCGGCGCTGACGCCCGCGTTGTTCACGAGGCCGGCCAGCGGCTGCCCCTCCAGGCGCGCGCGCACGCGCTCGATGTCCTCGGCGCTGGTGACGTCGAGGATCAGGGCCTCGACGTTCGGGATCTGGCCGAGTCGCTCGGCGTCGCCGGGCCGGCGCACGCAGGCCAGGACCGGGATGCCGTGGGCGGCGAGCCGGCGCGTGATCGCCAGGCCGATGCCGGTGGAGGCGCCGGTGACGAGGACGGGGCCGTTGCCGTGGGTGGTGGTCATGAGCGCTCCGGGGCCAGGCCGCGGATCATCTCATCCAGGCGGTCGGGGCCGCACATGGGGGTGAGGATCGCGGTGGTGATGCCCCCGGCGGCGAACTGCGCCAGGCGCTCGCGCTGCTGCTCGTAGGGGCCGAACAGGAAGACGTCGCGGACGAGGTCGTCGGGCACGAGTTCGAGTGCCAGCTTGCGGTCGCCCGCCTGCCACGCCGCGATCATCGGGTCGATCCTCTCGGCCCAGCCCAGCCAGCGGAAGAACTCGGTGTAGACGGGGACGGTCGCGTAGGCGGTGAACAGGAAGCGCGCTGTCGCGAGCCCCTCGGCCTCCTCGCCGGGGACGCAGAAGAACCGGCAGGACAGGTCGACCGAGCCCGCCTCACGGCCGGCGAGCGCCTCGCCCTCGCGGACGCCGGCGACGACCTGCGGCAGACCGCTCAGCGGCAGGAAGTTCGTGAACGCGCCGTCGGCCTCCGACGCGGCCAGCTTCAGCATCCCGCCGCGCAGCGCGGCGAGGACGATCGGCACCGGCGCGGCGGGCGGGTTCTCGAGCTTGAAGCCGCCGGGCCCGCGCTCGCCGGCGAGCACCGGTCGCAGGAAGGCGAGCGTCTCGCGCATCTTCGCCAGCGGCTTCTCGAACGGGACGCCGTTCCAGCGCTCGACGATGACGTTGGACGACGCGCCGAGGCCGAGCACGAAGCGCCCGCGCGAGGCGTCGGCGAGTGCGGCCGCGTGCTGGGCCAGGACGGCCGGCCCGCGCGTGAACGGGTTGACGATGCCCGTCGCCAGGCGGATTCGCTCGGTGTGGGCGGCGGCCAGCACGAGCGGGGTGAAGCCGTCGGCGCCCGCGGTGTCGCCGGTCCACAGGTCCTGGTATCCGAGCTCCTCGGCCAGGCGGAAGGACGGCGCGTGGTCGGCGAGCGACAGGCCGGCGAACGGGAGGGTCAGGCCCCAGCGAGGATCAGGCACCGGCGCAGCCTAACCGCCCGGGCTCGGAGGACCGGCGTCCTGTGGACAGCACCTCGCAGCGTTCCGCCGCCCACGGCAACGCCGGATTCACCCGAGCCCGGACGTGCGCTGGCATGATCCGCCGATGGCCGAGTGGGAGGGCATCGCCGACGCCGACGCGCACCTGGGTCGCGCGTTCCCGATTCCCGCCGTGGCGCTGCCGCTCGCGCGCTGGGTCGACGTGGCGCCGGTCGGCTCCGGCGCCGAGGTCGCGTGGAACCTGGACGACACGCGGTCCGGCTCGCCCGCGCGGCTCGCGCTGTACGCCGGTGCCGACCCGCCGCCGTCGCGCGACCTCCCCGGGGCGGGGGCGCCCGAAGCGGTCGAGGTGGGCCCGGTTGCCGGGATGCTGCGGAGCGCGCCGCTGGCGGAGGCGGAGGCGTCGCTGCGACCGGTGGCCGAGCTTGCCTGGAGCGCGGGCGGGCTGCACCTGCGGCTCACCGCGCAGGGCCCGTGGACCGGTTCCCGGCTGATCGAGATCGCGGCGTCGATCGCCCCCTGACGGATACGCTCGCGCTCACATGACGACGCACAGCACGCCCGATCGAAACCTCGCGATGGACCTCGTCCGCGTGACCGAGGCCGGCGCCCTCGCCGCCGCCCGGCTCGTCGGGCGCGGGGACAAGCTCGCCGCCGACGGCGCGGCCGTGGACGCGATGCGCCATGTCCTCGGAACGGTTCCGATGGACGGCATCGTCGTCATCGGCGAGGGCGAGAAGGACGAGGCGCCGATGCTGTTCAACGGCGAGCAGGTCGGCGACGGGTCCGAGCCGCAGACCGACATCGCCGTCGATCCGCTCGAGGGCACGACGCTGACCGCCAAGGGCATGCCCAGCGCGCTGTCGGTCATCGCGATCGCCCCGCGCGGCGCGATGTTCGATCCCGGCCCGTGCGTCTACATGGAGAAGCTCGCCGGCGGCTCCGATCTGGCCGACCTGCTCGACCTCGACCGCCCGATCGGCGAGACCTGCGCGCTCGTGGCCGAGCGCCGCGGCATCGGCATCGGCGACGTGATGGTCGTCGTGCTCGACCGCGAGCGCCATCAGGCGGGCATCGAGGCGATCCGCGAGGCCGGCGCGCGCGTGCGGCTGATCAGCGACGGCGACGTCAGCGCGGCGCTGCTCGCCGTCTCGACCCGCTCACCCGTCGACCTGCTGTGGGGCGTCGGCGGCACGCCGGAGGGCGTCATCTCCGCGGCCGCGATCAAGGCGATCGGCGGCGGGCTCGTCGGCCGCATGTGGCCGCGCAACGACGACGAGCGCAAAGCCGCCCTGGACGCCGGGTACGACCTCGAGCTGCAGCTCACCCAGGACGACCTGGTCCGCGGCGACGACTGCTTCTTCTCCGCGACCGGCGTGACCGACGGCGACCTGCTCGAGGGCGTGCGCTACGAGGGTGCGGGCGTCGCGACGACCGAGTCGATCGTCATGCGCTCGCGGTCCGGCACCGTCCGTCGCATCTCCGCGCGCCACAACCGCGAGAAGCTCCGCGCGCTCATCGGCGAGCGCTACGGCTGAGGAACGGCGAGCGCCGCGGCGATCACGGCCGTCGTCGCCGGCTGTTCGTCGGTGATCATCCGCCACGTCAGCCGGAGCACGCGGACCCCCTCCGCCTGAAGGCGCGCGTCGCGGCGGCGGTCGCGCTCGAAGGCCGCCCGCGTGCGGTGGAACGCGAACCCGTCGACCTCGGCGACGAGCCGTGCGGTGGGCCAGTACGCGTCGACCTCGAACCCGCAGACGCGGACGTTCGTCGCCGGGGCCGGCAGGCGTGCCGCGGCGAGCAGGTCGATCAGCCGGCGTTCCGCCTCGGACCGCGTCCGCAGCGGGCCGGTGTTCATGGCGTCAACCAGTCCGGCGAGACGCGCAGCGCCCCGGCGGCGCGGATGGCGGTCGAGGACGTCCTGCAGGTCCGCGTCGCTGACCAGCCGCCGGACCCGCGCCTCCTCGACGGCCCAGCGCAGGTCGCGCGGCGGCAGGAGGCCGGCGAGGTCGAGCAGCGTTCGCGCCGCGGACGTGACGGGCAGCCCGTCCACGATGCCCACGTCCTGCGGTTCGAGCCGCCGGACGCGGTGCACGACGACGCCGTCGCGCGACCGCGGGCCGTCGCGCGGGACCGTGACGTGCATCGGGCCGTCGCGAGCGGTGATGATCCGCCGGCGCGCCGCGGCGGTCGTGTGGCTGAGGACGCCATCCACGCCGACCGACAGCAGCGCCGCCTGCTCCATCGCGAGTGCGGGGACTTCGGCGCGCCCGACCGCGTGGACGCCGGCACCGAGGGGGTGCAGGCGCCCGCGCGCGACCCGGTGCTGCACGGCGCGCCGTGACAGGCCGGCTTCCAGCAGTTGCGCACGCGAGACCACACCGTGCTGCCGGGCGGCGATCGCAGCCACGCGCCGATCGGCCTCAGGCGTGTGCATCACACGCCACTGGGACTGCGAAACCAGGACCGTGGCGTCGAACGCACACCCTGGTGTGCAGGTGACGCCATGGTCGCCTGAGGAGGCGTCGAATGGCGTCGGATGCACGCGAACGGAACACTCCTGCATCGTCGGCCCCGGCGGACCCGCGACCGTACTTCGAGCGCGTTCCGTCAGCCGCCCGTCACCCAGCCGCAACGATCAGCGGCAGGTCAGTGACGGTCGGCGAACCGCCCGACGCGCGACTCGGCCAGATCGAGCCGCGCGAGCGAGCGCAGGAAGCCGTACGTCACCAGCACGTGGATCCGCGACTGCGTCACCTGGTACAGCCAGCGGGTCAGGCTCCAGGCGATCCGCGGGTAGAAGTTCGCGACCTCGACCTCGACGTGCAGGTCGGCGGTGCCCGGCGAGGGCCCTGGCCCGCGGCGCACCTCGATCTCCAGGAACCCGTCGCCCTCCAGGCCCGGCGGCGCCACCAGCACGCCGCGTTCGATCCGCCAGCGCACGACGCCACGGCCGGCGTCGACCTCGTATTCGGGCTCGCCGAACGTCAGCAGCACGAACGGCCGGCAGAGCAGGACGACGTAGCGCTCGGCGTCGGTGTAGTCGACGCGGATCAGCCCCAGCGTGCAGCGCGACAGGAAGCGCCAGTACGTGCGGGCGAGGCGCTCGAGGTACAGCGGCGACCAGATCGCGTCGAGCGCCGCCGACGGCATCACGACGTCAGCCGACTGGATCGAACTGACGCGGCCGGCGTCATCGATCCGGGTGTCGTCGTGCAGCGCGGTGATGACCGTGTCGCCGACCGTCGTCGGCCGCCCGAGCACCCGCTTCGCCCAGCGCGACAGCACGGCGTAGAGGCCGATGGCGCCGGCGACGCCCCGGAGTGCATGGCGGCGCGTCACGCGGGCGGCTCCGCGAGCGCTGCGCGCACCGCGTCGTCGAAGCCGAGCGGCGCGTCGTTGACGCCCGGCGGCGGCGCGGTCCGCACGATCATCTCCTCGCTGAGGCCGTCGACGAGCGGCCGCGCGAGCGCCGGGTCGACCGACGTCACGAAGCGCACCCAGTACGAGGAGAGCCGCGGGGAGAGCAGCGGCACCGGCACGATCAGCGGCGGCCGGCGGCCGTCGGCCCGCCCGAAGCGGCGCATCATCTCGCGGTAGGTGACGATGTCCGCGCCGCCCAGCTGAACGTCGCGGGGCGGCTCCGGCAACGTGGCGAGCGCGGCGAGTGCCCGCGTCACGTCCTCCGCCGCGATCGGCTGCGTGCGGGTGTCGATCCACTTCGGCCCGACCATCGCGGGCAGGCGGCGGACGAGCTGGCGCAACATCTGGAACGACGCGCTGTCGGCGCCGATCACCATCGCCGCACGCGCGTGGATCGTCTGCGGCGCGCCACCGGTGAGCACGGCGGCGACCTCCTCGCGGCTGCGCAGGTGCCGTGAGCCGTCGCCCTGGGACGGCAGTCCGCCGAGGTAGATGAGCCGCTGCAGCCCGGCGCGGCTCGCGGCGGTCGCGAACGTCGCCGCCCCGCGGCGATCGATCTCCGCGAAGCCGCTGCCCGCGTCGCGCCCCATCGAGTGCACGAGGTAGTAGGCGACCTGCGCCCCGTCGAGCGCCTCGGTCAGCCCGGCACCGGTCAGCACGTCACCGGTGACGACGCGCACCTCGGCCGGCAGGCGCGCGCGTGTCGGGTCGCGGACGAGGCACGTGACGCGGTGCCCGCGGTCCAGCAGCGCCGGCAGCAGCCTTCCGCCGACGGCGCCGGTCACGCCGGTCAGGAGGACGTTGCGGGTGCCGTCGCCGGTCACAGCGCCAGCAGTTCGACGTCGGTGCCGGCGGGCAGGTCGCCCTCGCCGCGGGGAATGATCGCCAGCGCGTCGGCCTGCGCCATCGAGCTGAGGACGTGGGAGCCCTGCGGGCCGGTCGCATGGACGCGGCCGTCGAGGATCCGCACGCGCAGGCACTCGTCACGCGCCGCGTGCCGGGTCACCGGCTCGCCGAGCGGCGCGACGCGGCGCAGCGGGCGATCGACCGCGCCCTGCATCGCCGCCAGCGCCGGGCGGGCGAAGAGCAGGAACGTCACCATCGCCGAGACGGGGTTCCCGGGGAGGCCCAGCACGAGCCGGTCCCCGCGGACGCCGAACCACGTCGGCTTGCCCGGCCGCAGCGCCACGCGCCAGAACCGCTCCTCCACGCCGAGCGCGGTGAGTGCGGGCTTGACATGGTCGTGCGGGCCGACCGAGACACCGCCGGACAGCAGCACCAGGTCCGCCTGCTCGAGTGCCTGCGCGATCGCCTCGCGCGTGGCCTGCGGGTCGTCGGGAACCCGCTCGGCCAGGACGACGTCAGCGCCCTCGCGCTGGGCGAGCGCCGTGAGCGTGACGCGGTTGGAGTCGTGGATCTGCCCGGGTCCCAGCGGGGTTCCCGGTGCGACGAGCTCGTCCCCGGTCGCCAGCACCGCGACGCGCGGGCGCCGGGAGCACCGCAGCTCGGCCGCGCCCGCGTGGACCGCGACGCCCAGCTCGGACGGGCCCAGGCGCGTCCCGGCGGTCAGCACCGTCGCGCCGGCGTGCAGGTCCTCGCCGGCGCCGCGGACGTTGCGGCCCGGTGCGACGGCGTCATGCGTGCGGATCGACCCGCCGTCGTCGGTGACGAGTTCGAGCTGGAGGATCGCGTCCACGCCGGCGGGCACGACGGCGCCGGTCGAGATGCGCACCGCCTCGCCGTCGCCCACGGTCCCGGTCCACGGCGTGCCGGCGCGCGACTCGCCGACCAGGCGCAGCGAGCGCTCGGCGGTGCCGGACCGCAGCGCGAAGCCGTCCATCGCACTGGCGGCGAACGACGGCACGTCATGGCCCGCGACGACGTCCGCGGCCAGCACGCGATCAAGCGTGCTCCCGACCGCGAGGCTCTCGTCGGGCAGGCGCCGGGCCGACGCCATGACGATCGCGCGGGCCTCGTCGATGCTCAGCAGCGGCGGGTGCACAGGATGCAGCATCATGACGGACGGTCGACATCCGGGTGCGGCACGTGCTGTTATTGAGGGCGCATGATCGGGGGATCACATCCGGCGCGTCCCGCGCGGCCCGTCGCCGAAGCGCGGCTTGCGGCCCTGGGCGACGGCGAGGCGCTGGCCAAGGGCTGGCTGCTGACCCTGCTCGCCGGCGCGCCGCTGGCCCGTGCCGGCACGCTGCCCGCGAGCGACATGGTCCGCGATGCGCCCGCGCTGTGCGACGCCGCGGTGGCCGCGCTGGCCGGCGACGACGCGCTGGCGCGCCTGCTGCCCGGCGGCGACCTCGTCCCGCTCGCCGCGCGGGCGGGGGAGATGACCGGGGCCGACGCTCCGGCCGGCGTCGTGGCGTCGCTCGCCGCGCTCCGCGCCTCGCTGTGGCACGCGGTGGCAGAGGAACTCCGCGACCCGGAGCCCGAGCTGGTGGCCGCGCTCGCGTCCCGCCTGGCGCTGGTGTGCGACACGATCGCCGCCGCCGTCTTCGCCGATGCCGCGCTGGCCGACGTGCCCACGGTGGCCGACGTGCCCACGGTGGCCGACGCGCCCGCGGTGCCGCAGGCCGAGCCGGCGCCCGTCGCGGAGCCGGCCGCCGAGGCGCCCGAGCCCCAGCCGCGCCTGGCCGCCGTGCCGCCCGTGCCGCCCGTGCCGACCACCGTCCCCGCGGACGTCTTCCCGACGGCGGCCGCGGTGGTCCCCGAGGAGTCGTGGGCGACGGTCGTCGTCGGGCGCCTGTCGCGCCTGCTCGCCGAGCGCGGCAGCTGCGCGATCCTGGCCGTGGACATCGACGACGCCGACCGGCTGCTGGCCGCCGACGTGCGCGGCGAGGCGGCCGCGACGCTCGAGCGCGCCGAGTCGGCGATCCGCGACGCGCTGCGCCCGGCCGACACGGCCGTGCACGAGCGCGAGGGCCGCGTCTGGATCATCGCGGCGGAGACGACGCTCGAGACGGCGCGGAGCCTCGCGCAGCGGATCGTCGAGGCCGTCGCCGACGCCGGCGAGCTGCACGGCGCGCCGCTGCGCGCCTCGGTCGGCATCGCGACGAGCCCGCTGGACGGCGACGACGCCGCCTCGCTCATCGCGCACGCCGACGAGGGCGTCTTCGCGGCCCGCGCAGCGGGCGTGTCGCTGGCGTAGGGATGTTCCCAGGACGCTGGGGCAGGCGGGCACCTCCGCTCTGCAGGTGTCCCATCCTGCACCCGCACGGCGGGGTCTGAGCGGGACACCGCTCTGCGTTGCCAGCGTCGCGGGGTCGGCTCGGCGGCCTGGGGTGCCTCCTGATCAGCCGGCGGCTGGCAGCCCGCCGAAGACGGCGGCGAGCAACGGGGCGGCGGGCGTGCGCTCGCCGGCCGGCAGGACGCCGACCTTGACGCGGCCTGCGGCGGTCATGCCGAGCGCGTCGGCGGCGGCGAGCGTCAGGTCGTAGCTGACGCCGCGCGCGTAGGGCCCGCGGTCGATCACCGGGACGTTGATCGTGCGCCCGGCGTACGTCACGTCGACGCGGCTGCCGCAGGGGAGCGACTTGTGGGCGACGCCGAGCGTCGCTGCCGTGATCCGCACGCCGCAGGCGCCGACCTCCCCGGGCATGTCGTACCAGGTGGCCGTGGCGCCGCGGAAGACGGTGACGACCGTCGTGACCGGGGCCGACACGCTCGCGGCGACGGCGGGGCCGGACGGGACCGCACGTGCGACGAAGCGGCCGGGGACGGCGGAGATCCAGCCGGCCTGGAACGCGCCGTCCTCGTCTGCGGTCACGGTGGTCACCGTGTGCCACGCCGACGTGCCGCGCGCCCGCAGCCGGATGTCGATCCGGGAGCCGCGCGCGGCGCCGCCCAGCGTGCCCGAGAACGACATCGGCTGACCCACGAGCGCGGGTGACGCGCTGATCGCCGGGTCGCCGAACGCGAGGCCGCCGGCAGCGGGCGACTGCGCGGCGGCGGACGCGGGCAGCAGCGCGAGCAGGCACAGCGCAAGGCAGATGTGGGGGCGGGGCATCGACATCGTTCGGGCGCCTACGGGGTGAGCTGACGGGCTCGCGCAGAACGATCAGCGCTACAGGTCGACATGACCCGATTCGCCCCAGCGAGCCTGTCGGCCCGCAGTGGTTCCCCCGCTCGCCGCGTGCAGGCACGCGACGACTCGGCGTGGCCGGAGTCTAGACGACGTCAGCTCGGAAGGCGGCTGAGGATGCCGCGCAGGACCGCCGAGCCGGCGTCGGCGAGCTTCACGAGCGCGCCGGCCGGGTCGGCGGAACCGTAGCGCTGGGTGGGCACGGCCCAGCCCGCGGGCGGGACGACGGTCTCCCCCGGCTTCTGGGCCGCCGGCGCCTGCTTCGGCTTGACTGTCACCGCCGCCTTGCGCGGCGCCTTCATCGCCTTGCCGCGGCTCTCGGAGTCGGCGGCCTTCGCGACGGGTGTGGGGATGCGGGCCGGGCGGGCCGGTTTGACGGCCGCGGGCTTGGGGGTCGCGGCGACCGGGGCCGGCTTGGCCGGTGCGGCCGGCTTCGCGGTCGCGGTCGTCGTGCGCTTGGCGCGCGCGGCCTCGCGGCGCGCGGTCGAGCGGCCGGGGCGGCTGCGGGGGAGGTTCCCGAGAACGTCCTTGTCGCCGGGTGGCGTGGTCGACATGTGGCCATTCTGACACTCCCGCCGTGGAGCGGGAGCCCGCCGCTGCCGAACCATGAAGCGGCACGCCAACGACGAGGAGAAACGCGATCGGGACGACGCGGCACGGCACGGCGCCCCGTCTTTCGCGGAGCGCGGCGGACGGCAGTACCCTGAGGGCATATCGCCAGGCGCCCGTCACCGCTCGGTGACGGCGGCGTCCGTCGGCTCTGCAGGCACCAGAACATCCAGGCCCGAGCGGCCAGGCCACAGGAACGGACCACACGTCAAATGTCAGTGACAGAGCTTCAGGAGCACGAAGAGATCAAGGCGCTGCTGGCGCGCGGTCTCCAGAACGGGGTCCTCTCCCACGCGGACATCGCGGCGGCGACGGCCGAGCTCGACATCGACGACACCGATCGCGAGGAGCTCAACCACTGGCTCGAGGGCCAGGAGATCGAGCTCGTCGAGGACATCGATCCCGCCGCCTCGCAGACCGCCGACGCCGCCGAGCGCGCGCCGGACAAGCGCCAGCGCCGCAAGCCGAAGTCCTCGCTGGACCTGCGTCCGGACATGACGACGGACTCGCTCCAGCTGTTCCTCAAGGACATCGGAAAGGTCCGCCTGCTGACCGCCCAGGAGGAGGTCGACCTCGCCAAGCGCATCGAGCGCGGCGACCTCGACGCCAAGCAGAAGATGGTCGAGTCCAACCTGCGCCTGGTCGTCTCGATCGCCAAGAACTACCGCAACCAGGGCCTGCCGTTCCTGGACCTCATCCAGGAAGGCACGCTCGGCCTGGTGCGCGCCGCGGAGAAGTTCGACTACCGCAAGGGCTTCAAGTTCTCGACCTACGCGACCTGGTGGATCCGCCAGGCGATCGCCCGCGCGCTGGCCGACAAGGCGCGCACCATCCGCATCCCGGTTCACGTCGTCGAGAAGCTCAACAAGATCGGCCGCGCAGAGCGAAAGCTGGTCACCGAGCTCGGCCGCGAACCGACCGCCGAGGAGATCGCCCACGTCACGGGCATCGACCCCGAAGAGGTCGACTCGATCAAGCGCTCGGCGCAGGCGCCGGTCTCGCTCGAGAAGCCCGTCGGCGATGAGGAGGAGTCGGAGTTCGGCCAGTTCATCGCCGACGAGCGCGCCGAGTCGCCCTACGAGCGCGCCGCCGAGATCCTCACCAAGGAAGCGCTGCGCGAGGCGCTGGAGAACCTCTCCTACCGCGAGCGGCGCGTGCTCGAGCTGCGCTACGGCCTCGGCGGCGAGCATCCCCGCACGCTGGACGAGGTCGGCCGCACGTTCAACGTCACGCGCGAGCGCATCCGCCAGATCGAGAACCAGTCGTTGAAGAAGCTGCAGTCGTTGGCCGAGGCTCAGAAGCTTCGCGACGTCGCGTAACCCGCCGCGACCGCGCCCGAGCACTGCGCCGACGGGGCCACTGCCAGGGCCCCGTCGTCGTTTGACGGTCGGCCGCTGTGGAAAGCACCGCCGGATGCCACGAGAAATGACCGCCGACACCACCCTCGAGATCCAGGGGGTCGAGATCCCGAAGCTCGGCTTCGGAACCTGGCAACTCAGCGGCGAGCAGTGCGTCGAGGCCGTGCGCGACGCGATCGAGCTCGGCTACCGCCACATCGACACCGCCCGCGCATACGGCAACGAGGCGCAGGTCGGCCAGGGCCTGCATGACTCGGGCCGCAACCGCGACGAGATCTACCTGACGACGAAGCTCTGGTACACCGAGCTCAGCGCGGTCGGCGTCCACGACCAGATCGAGCAATCGCTGCGCGACCTGCGCACGGAGTACATCGACCTGCTGCTGATCCACTGGCACAACCGCCGCGTGCCGCTCGCCGAGACGCTCGGGGCGATGCGCGAGGCGGTCGACGCCGGCCGAGTGCGCCACCTCGGCGTGTCGAACTTCCCCAGCGCGCTGCTGTGCGAGGCGCTCGAGCACGCGCCGCTGATCTGCGACCAGGTCGAGTACCACCCGTACCTCGCGCAGCCGCAGCTGCTCGAGCTGGCGAGGGAGCGCGACCTGCTCGTCACGGCCTACTCGCCGCTGGCCCAGGGGCAGGCGCTGCGCGACCCGGTGATCGGCGAGATCGCCGACGCCCACGGCAAGTCGCCGTCGCAGGTCGTGCTGCGCTGGCTGCTCGACCAGCCGCAGATGGCCGCGGTCCCGAAGGCTTCCTCGCACGAACATCGCGCCGCGAACCTCGACGTCTTCGACTTCGAGCTCTCAGACGAGGAGCGTGGCCGGATCGCCGGCCTGCAGCGCGGGCAGCGCACGATCGACCCGAGCTGGGCGCCGGACTGGGATTGAGACCTGGTCGAGTTATGCATGCCTGACATGCATAACTCGCCCTGGCCGCCGCCCGGCGCACTAGCCGGATGTCGGAGCCGCCGACGGGGGGCTCATGCGATCGGGGCGTGCCGCCGATGCGAGCAACGTGTTCGACGTCGACAATGCTCTCTGCACGCTTGTGCAGCTCGGAGGCTCCGACCTCCATCTCAAGGTTCAGGCCGCGCCGTTGACACGCGTCGATGGTGAGCTGCGGCCGATCGAGGGGGCAGCCCCGCTGACCCCGGAAGACACCGAGACCGCCGTGCGCACGATGCTCGCGGACCCGGTGAAGCTCGACGAGCTCGCCCGCGAGCACGAGGTCGACTTCTCCTACTCGATCACCGGCATCGCGCGCTTCCGCGTCAACGCCTTCCGCCAGCGCGGCTCGCTGAGCCTCGTCTGCCGCGCGATCCCTCACTCCATCCGCACGGTCGCCGACCTCAACCTG
>JBKJRO010000080.1:0-3669 GCA_046594555.1 Solirubrobacteraceae bacterium | reverse complement strand
CTTGGCAGTCGGCGCCAGCGGTCGCCTGGACACGGCGACTACTCAAGGGGACGACCACTAGTGCCGGTCCCTCGCAGGTTCGACCGACGGATGCCGGAGCGCGACAATACGCGCATCAACGATCGCATCCGTGTTCCCGAGGTCCGTCTCATCGACGAGACCGGGACCCAGGCCGGCGTCATGCGCACCGACGAGGCACTGCGCTACGCCCAAGGCAAGGATCTTGATCTCGTCGAGGTCGCTCCCGAGGCCAAGCCGCCCGTGTGCCGGGTCCTGGACTACTCGAAGTACAAGTACGAGCAGGCCCAGAAGGTCAAGCAGGCGCGCAAGCACCAGACGCAGATCACGATCCGCGAGATCAAGTTCCGCCCGAAGATCGCCGCGCACGACTACGCGACGAAGAAGGGCCACGTGGAGCGGTTCCTGCTCCACAAGGACAAGGTCAAGGTCACGATCATGTTCCGCGGTCGCGAGGTCACGCATCCCGAGCGCGGCACGATGATCCTCGACCGCCTGTCGGAGGAACTCGAGGAGCTCGCGTCGATCGAGCAGCGCCCGAATCTGGACGGCCGCAACATGACGATGGTCCTCGGGCCGTCCAAGGCGGTCATCGCCGGCGAGATCACCAAGGAGACGTGGAAGAGCGGCGCCCACCTCGCCGAGCCCGTCGAGGGTGAGGACGCCGAGGCTGAGCTGGTCGACGGCGTCGAGGCCGACGGCGAGGCGCCCGCTTCCGGCGAGCCCGCAGCCGAGGCGCCCGAGGTCCCCGAGGCCGAGGCGCCCGTCGCCGACGAGCCCGCGGCAACTGAGCCCGAGGCCGACGAGCCCGCAGCAGACGCTGGCGAGCCCGCAGCCGAGGCCGACGAACCCGCAGCCGAGGCCGACGAGCCCGCAGCCGAGGCCGGCGAGCCCGCAACAGACGCTGGCGAGCCCGCAGCCGAGGCCGGCGAACCCGCAGCAGACGACGCGGCCGCGGCCGAGTCGCCCGCCTCCTAGCTTCCGAGCGCCGACGCGCGCGATTCGTGCGGCGCCGGTCGCTCGGATGGCGCTGACTCCGCGCACCTGTGGTCGCTGGGGGATCCACAAGTGCGCGCGGTCGTCCACGCGCCGCCGTTCGGGTCCCGCGGCCCGCCGGCCGCGGCCTGGCAGGGCCGCGAGACGTGCGGCAGTCAGCTCTCGCTGCCGCCGAACACCGCCGCGAACCCCTCGCGGCAGGTCGGGTACGCCGGCGCCCAGCCGAGCTCGCGCCTGGCCTTCGCGTTCGATGCGCCGGGCAGCTCCTGCGCCGCGCGGGCGAGTCCCGGGCCGGCGACCATGCCGGCGAGCCATCCGGGGATCCGCCGTGGCGGCTTCCCGCCGAGCGCCGCCGCCATCGCGGGCACCCAGTCGCGCTGGGCGACGGGCTCGTCGTCGGTGACGTGGTAGACGCCGGGCGCACCGTGATCGAGCGCGGCGACGGTCGCGGCGGCCGCGTCGTCGACGTGGACGAAGCTGAACAGGCCGGCCCCGGTGCCGACGATCGGGAGCTGCCGGCGGCGCACGTCCTCGGCCGAGGACCCGCCGGGGGCGAAGACGCTCCCGGGCCCGTAGAAGTACCCGTAGCGCAGCACCAGGCCCTCGATGCCGGGCATCGAGAGGGTGGCCCGCTCGAGCGCCAGCATCGACTGCGCGCCCGCGGTGAGCGGGCGCGGCGCGTCGTCCCAGGTCGGTGCGGTCTCGTCGAGCACGGCGCCGGCGTCGGGTGCGAGGAAGAACGCGACGCTCTGGGCGATGACGCGCCGGGCGCCCGCGGCCGCGGCCGCCTGCGCCAGGACCGGACCCGCCTCGCGGCGCAGCCGGTTGGTCGGCTCCAATGCCTTGGCGTAGGCCCAGATCGGGATCTTCGCCGGCAGCGCCGTCAGCTGGTTGATGACGACCTCCGGGCGCGCGGCGGTGACGGCGGCGGTCACGCCGTCGCGGTCGAACGCATCCGCGACGACCGCGTCGGCGCCGCGCTCGCGCAGCGCCGCGGCGCTGCCGGCCGAGCGTGTCATCGCGGTCACGTCGTGGCCCGCCGCCAGCAGGCGCTCGACCAGCGGGCGGCCGATGACGCCCGTGGCCCCAGCGACGAAGACCCTCATCGGCGCGCCTCGGCCGAGGCCGACCAGAGCCAGGCGAACAGCCCCAGCGTCGCGGCCAGCGTCACGATGTCGAACACGCCGACCCACGCCGGGTCGGCGTCGCCCGCGTCGAGGATGTGGTTGAGCGTGTGCAGCAGCGCCTGCCCCGCGCCGACGGCGATCAGCGGGCGGCGCCACGACGGGCGCCCCACGGCGACCAGCAGCGCGGCGCCGAAAGCGATCTGCCAGGTCGCCATGTCCCGCAGGTAGTGCCCGTTGCGGGTGCCGAACGGGCCGAGGGCGTCGAAGAAGCTCGCGGGGGAGAGCACCATCCAGATGCCGGTCATGAGCGAGGCCGCGCCGAGCAGGGCGAGGCCCGCGCGGACCGCGCGCCCGGTGGTCGCGGCGGGAGCGGTGGGGGTTGCGGTGGCCATGCCTGCACCCTAGAGTCGCGCTGGTTCCATGCCGAGGTCCATTTCCACTACGAAATCGGGTACCAGTGCTGCAGGACCCGGTCTGCATCTGGACGTCGACCGCGCCCGCGGATCGGTCGGGCGGCAGGTCGAGGACGGGCTGCGCGAGGCGATCCGGTCGGGACGCCTGGCGAACGGCGCGCACCTCCCGTCGACCCGGGTTCTGGCGCACGACCTCGGCGTGTCGCGCCGGCTGGTCGTCGATGCCTATGCGCAGCTCACCGCCGAGGGCTGGCTCGTGGCACGGCAGGGCGCCGGCACGCGCGTCGCGGACGCCGTGGCCCGCGGCGCCGGGGCGGCGCCGCCGCCCGCACCGGCCGAGCGCCTGCGCTACGACTTCTTCCCGGGCACGCCCGATCTGGCCGCCTTCCCGCGCGGCGAGTGGCTGCGGGCCCTGCGCGCGGTGCTCCGCGACGCGCCCGACAGCGCGCTGCACTACCCCGACCCGGCTGGTGCGCCCGAGTTGCGCGCGGCGCTCGCGGCGCACCTGGGCCGCGCGCGCGGCGTGCTGGCCGGCCCCGAGCACGTCACCGTCGTCAGCGGCGCGCGCCAGGGGCTGACGCTGCTCGGGCGGGTGCTCGCGCGGTCGGGGGTGCGCACGCTCGCCGTCGAGCGCCCGAGCCTGCCGCCGCACGCCGACACCCTGCGCGCGTCCGGCCTGGACGTCGTCGGCGTGCCGGTCGACGCGGACGGTCTCGACGTCGCCGCGCTCGCGTGCAGCGGGGCGCAGGCCGTCGTCGTCACTCCGGCACACCAGTTCCCGCTCGGCGTCGCGCTGGCGCCCGATCGCCGCGCCGCGCTGCTGGCCTGGGCGGCCGCCGCGCCACAGCGCCTGATCATCGAGGACGACTACGACGCGGAGTTCCGCTACGACCGCCGGCCGGTCGGGGCGATGCAGGCACTCGATCCCGATCGCGTGGCGTACGTCGGCTCCGTCAGCAAGTCGCTGGCACCCGGGCTGCGGCTGGGCTGGGTCGTGGTCCGCGAGCCGCTGCGCGGCGCCCTGGCGCGCGAGAAGTCGCTCGACGACGGCGGCTCACCGGCGCTGGACCAGCTCGCGCTCGCCCGGCTGCTGGACCGCGCGGACTATGACCGGC
>JBKJRO010000039.1:0-4651 GCA_046594555.1 Solirubrobacteraceae bacterium | reverse complement strand
GGTATTTCGTGCGCCACCCCACGACGCAGCTTATGCCGCGCAAGATCAAGACAGCCTTCGACGGGACGCCTTCCGCGGATCGCTCGATCACGAAGATCCACGACATCGCCTTCCTGTCGACGATCAAGGACGGGGTCAAGGGCTTTCAGGTCGTCGTCGGCGGCGGCACCTCGATCATGCCGCGCATCGCGCCCGTCCTGTGGGACTTCGCCCGCGCCGACGACGGCGAGTACCTGAGGATCGCCGAAGCCATGTTCCGCGTCTTCGACGCCCAGGACTGGCTGCGCGTCAACCGCGCGCGGGCCCGTATCAAGGTGCTCGTCGACAAGGTCGGGATCGAGGAGGTCCGCCGCATGGTCGACGAGGAGCGCCGGGGCGGCTGGGTCGCCGAGCGCGACTTCTCGCTGCAGCCGTTCACGCACGAGGAGGCCGAGGGGGCGCCCGACGTGCCTGCCGGCTTCGCCGGCCCGAACGGCGACCTGGCCGAGTTCGAGCGCTTCGCGCAGGCCAACGTCATCCCGCAGATCCAGGACGGCTTCTCCGCCATCACGATCAAGATCACGCGCGGCGACCTCACGCCCGAGCAGTTCCGCGGCGTCGGGCAGATCATGCGCGAGTACACGGGCGGCTACGCCCGCACGACGGTGCAGCAGAACCTCGTCCTGCGCTGGGTGCGCGACGAGGCCGTCTACGACGTGTGGCAGCGGCTCCTCGCGCTCGGCCTCGGCGACCCCGGAGCGGACGAGCTCACCGACGTCGTCAGCTGCCCGGGGACCGACAGCTGCAAGCTCGGGATCACCGCCTCGATGGGCCTCAATCAGGCGATCCAGGAGCGCGTCGCGTCGCTCGCGATCGAGGACCCGGACGCCCGCCGGATCCACATCAAGATGAGCGGCTGCCCCAACGGCTGCAGCCAGCACCACATCGCGAACATCGGGTTCTACGGCGCGTCGATCAAGGTCGGCGACCACACGATCCCCGCGTACGTCGCGCACCTCGGCGGCAACTACGAGGACGGGGACGTCCGGATGGGCACCCGCCTGAAGGTCCGCCTGCCCGCGAAGCGCGTCCCGGACGCGGTCGAGCGCTGGATCGGCTTCTACCTCGAGCAGCGCGAGGACGGCGAGTTGTTCAACGCGTTCGCCGACCGCGTCGGGGCCCTGGCGTTCGAGGACCTCGCGCGCGACCTCTCGCTGCCGGTCGAATTCGGGATCGAGTCGATGAACCTGTTCATCGACTGGAACCGGAACGTGCCGTTCGAGGTCATCCGCGGCGAGGGCGAGTGCGCCGTCTGAGCGGCGCTCCCGCCGACGGCGTCGTGCTCTAGCCTCGCGGCGTGCGCCGCATCGACAAGTACGCCAACCTCGTCGCCGTCTTCGGGCCGTTCGCCGCGCTCGCCGCGCTGATCCCGGTCGCCGCCCGCCACGACCTCTTCCACTGGCAGGACGCGGTCGTGTTCGCGGTGATGTACATCCTCTGCGGCTTCGGCATCACCGTCGGGTATCACCGCCTGCTGACCCATCGCGCGTTCCAGACGTACAAGCCCGTCGAGTATGCGTTCGCCGTGCTCGGCTCGCTCGCGATCCAGGGAGGCCCGCTGGACTGGGTCGCCGACCATCGCAAGCACCACGCCCACACCGACGTCGAGGGCGATCCCCACAGCCCGCACCTCAGCGGCAGCGGCATCCGCGGTGCGGTCAGCGGCCTCTGGCACGCGCACGTCGGCTGGACGTGGCGCGCCCACGGCTGCGCGGCGTGGGACCGCTACGCCGGGGAGCTGAACGAGGACCGCGGGATGCGGATCATCCACCACTCCTTCCCGGTCTTCCTCGTGAGCTCGTTCGCGATCCCGTTCGGGCTCGGCGTCGCGATCACCGGAACGGTCGCCGGCGGGCTGACCGGGATGCTCTGGGGTGGCCTGATCCGGATGCTCGTGCAGAGCCACATCACCTGGAGCGTCAACTCGGTCTGCCACTTCTTCGGGCGGCGCCGGTTCGACGTCGACGACCACTCGACCAACGTCTGGTGGCTCGCGCTCCCGTCGCTCGGGGAGTCCTGGCACCACAACCACCACGCGTTTCCGCGGTCAGCACGGCACGGGCTGCGTCGCAGCGAGGTCGACCTGTCGGGGCTCCTCGTCCGCGGCCTGCGCCGCATCGGCCTGGCGTGGGACGTCGTCGAGATCACGCCGGAGCGCCAGGCCGCCCGCCTCGCCGCATGATCGCCCGCGTGCGCCGCTTGCCGCGCGTCGCCCCGCCCCAATAGGCTCGCCGTTCCCGATCGCTCGTCCCAGGAGGTCCACCACCGTGAACATGAGGCGTCTTGCAGAGCTCTCGCTCTTCCAGGGACTCGATGACGACGCCCTGCGCGCCATCGCGTCGGCTGTCACGGAGGAGAGCGTCGAGGCCGGGCGCGTCCTGGTGCGCGAGGGCGACTTCTCGCAGGACCTCACGATCATCGACGAGGGGACCGCGCGCGTCGAGCACGCCGGCCAGGAGCTCGCGACGCTCAGCACGGGCGACGTCTTCGGCGAGGCCGGGCTGATGCACAAGGAGCAGCGCAACGCGACCGTCATCGCCGTCACCGACATGCGCCTGGTCCACCTGACGAAGTTCGACGTCAACCGCCTGCGCGGCGTCGCACCGCAGATCACGGAGCGCATCGAATCGCTCATTGCTTCGCGGCAGGTGTAGTGCGCTTGTAGTGGTCGCCGCGGGTCCGCGCGTCCCCGTCCGGGCGCGCAAACCGCCTCCCGCGGTTTGCGCGGATCTCCCGGCCCGGGAACCCGCAGACCCGCCCCGCATCGGCGTCTCCGCCTGCCGGCCGTGCTCCTCGCAGCCGAGGATGTGGGCGCGACCGCCTCAGCGGGAGCGGGGCAGGCCGGGCGTCGGTCGCGGGCGCCTGAGCGCGGGCGGGCGGCGGCGTCGCCGCGCGGGAATCCGTGAAGCGGCCGGAGGCCGCTGCAACGCCCGCGCGCGCGATGACCGACGCGCGCGTGACCACGAGCGACCCGCCACAACGGCGCGCCCGCAGACCCCGCGACTACTTGACGAACTTCTTCACGCAGGTGTGGTAGACGCGGACGTCCGTCACCGTTCGCCCGTCGGTCAGCTTCGCCTTGATGACCACCCGGTAGGTGCCCTTCTTCAGGCCCTTGAGGACGACCGGTGCCGTGAGCCGCTTGCCCTTGCGGGTCGTGACGAGCTTCTTGTTGACGAAGACCTTGGCGCTCGTGACCTTGGCCGTGCGGAGCTTGGTCTTCTTGACGCGGATCTTGAACGAGCGGCGGCTCTTGCAGGCCTTGGCCGTCGGCGTGCCGCCGGGGGTGCCCGGCTGCTCCTTGACGCCGCCGCCCGGGTCGGCGACCGCGTCGACGTCGTCGTTGACGATCGTGACGCTGGCCGTGCCGGCCAGGATCGACGCGTTGACCGGGGTGCTCAGCACGACCTTGAACGGCTCGTCCGGCTCCTTGACGGTGTCGCCGATGATCTTGACGACGATGCTCTTCGACGTCTCCCCGGGGAGGAGCTCGACCGTGCCGTTCGCTTGGACGTAGTCCTTGTTGGCGAGTGTGGCCGCGTTGTCCTGTGTCGCCCATGCGACGGAGATCTTCTTGCCGCTGGGGCCGGAGAGCGCGGCGGAGAGCGTGACCTGCCGCTGCCCGCTGTTGCCCTCGTTGGACTTGATGTCCTTGATCGTGATCTGCGGCGGGTTGTCGTTGTCGAGGATGTTCGCGGTGCACTTCGTGCCAGCCGGCAGTGCCGCGTTGTTCGCGCCGGTGAGGTTGAAGAAGAAGTTCTCGCTGTCCTCGTCGATCGCGTCGTCGATGACGCCGATGCTGATCGGGGTGAGGGTGGCGCTGAGCGTGCCCTTCGGGATGACGACCGACCGGCTGATCTGCGCGGCGTAGTCGCCGGGGGCCGTCGCCGTCCCGTCGCCGCTGCTCCAGTTGACGGTGATGTCCTTGCCGCTGACCGCGTCGAGCTTCAGCAGGCACGAGACGTTCCCGTTGAACTCCAGGATGTCCTGCGTTGCCGGCGTCGCGGTGATCCCGGGCGGGTTGTCGTTGTCGAGGATCGTGCCGATCGCGGTCGAGCGCGGCAGCGTCGTTAGAGGATCGATGCTTGTGTCGAGCGTGCCGTTGATCGGCGCGCTGAGCGTGATCTTGATCGTCTCGTCGGGCTCGTCCAGGACGTCCGCCGTGACGGGCGCGTAGACGGTCTTGACGGTGTCGCCCGGGACGCCCGGCTGCGGCGGGACGAACGTCACGGTCCCGGTCGGCGAGTTGGTCGTGTAGTCCGCTGCCGTCGCGGTGTCGTCGGAGATCGTGTAATCGACCTTGACCGTGCGCTTCCACTCGTTGTTCAGGCGGATTTTGAAGGCGATGCGGCACGCCGGGTCGCCGGCGGCGCCGCAGCTGCCCTGGCCGGGCGGGGCCGTCGGGTCGGCCGGTTCGATGATCTGCGCGCCGCCGAGGGCCGTGTCGTTGGCGCCGTTGCACGTCGCCAACTTGGGGGGGATGCTGCCCGTGCATGTGTTGACGCTGATGATCGGCGGGTTGGGCATGTCGCGCGCCGTGACCAGCGCCCGCGGCTCGACGAAGGACGGGCCGGTACCGGGCACGGTGCCGTTGTTGAAGGTGCTGTTGAAC
>JBKJRO010000027.1:0-5991 GCA_046594555.1 Solirubrobacteraceae bacterium | reverse complement strand
TGCGCTGGAGCGGCCGTACCGTGCCGGAGCTGCGCGCCGCCCTCGCGGCCGCGGAGGCCGCGGCGGGGACCGATTCCTGGCGGGAGCGCGCGCGGAACGTCGTGCGCGAAGCGCTGGCACCGCCGTCGGGCGCTTGTGTGAACGCGTTCCTGAACGGTCCAGGTTGACCGGTGCGGTCAACCCGCGTGTCTGGCAGCCCCACACCTTCCACGGCGCCCCACCACCAACCCAGCCATCCACCTCGCTCAGGCGCGAGCCCATGCCCCCCGCGAGGATCACCGCCTTCATGGCGCATGAGGCCACCCGTGGACGCGCCGGATAGCCTCCCGATCGCGTGCGCAACCCCGTTTTCAGCCCCCGCCCCGGGCCGGCTCGCCCGTCAGCCGGGCAGCGGCGCGACGAACAGCACGTCTGCGTAGCGCCCGCCCGTGAGCGGCTCGCCTGCTCGCCGCGCAGCGTCGCGCAGGATGAGGCGCGGGGCGAGCGGCGAAGCGGCCAGCAGCGGAAAGCGCAGCGCGTTGGCCTGCGCGCGACAGTCGCTGCGCCGGATCGTCCGCGTGTGGACGGTCGGCAGGCCGGCGGCGTTCATCGCCTCGACGTAGCCCTCCAGCGTGGTGCCGCGGCCCAGATCGGCGTCGTGGGCCTGCTCGATCACGACGACGCTGCCGCCCGGCGCGGTCACGCGGCGCAGCTCGGCCAGCGCGACGGCGAGTGCCTGGGGATCCTCCGTGAAGTACTGCAGCACCATCACCGACAGCGTGATGTCGAAGCTCGCATCCTCGAAGGGCAGGCGCGCCTTGTCGGAGACGGCAAAGCGCACCCCGGGCTCGAAGCGCCGCGCCTGCTCGATCATCTCCGGCGAGGCGTCGACTCCGTCAACGTCCAGTCCCTTGGCCGTCAGCCAGCCGCTCAGGCGCCCGGTGCCGCAGCCGAAGTCCAGTGTGCGCGCGCCGGCGGCCGGCAGGACCTGCGCCAGCGCCGCCTTCTGCACGCGGTCGATGAGCCCGTTCTTCGTCCGGTTGCCGAGCGGATCGATGACCGAGGCCAGCTGGTCCAGCTCGGCGCGCTCGGCCCAGGTGGGGCCTGCTTCTGGCTCGTGGATGGTCATCGATGAGTGGCCCGTGGACCGCTGACGCGACCGCGATCGACCTGCTCGAGCACGGCTCGTCGCCCTTCAACCAGCGCGCCTACCGGACGGCGTTCGTGGCGGCCACGCCCGGCGCCGGCGACGTGAGCTTCGGGGCCCGGCTCGCCGACGGTACCAGAGCGGCCATCGCCCTCATCCGGCAGGGCCGGGCTGCCACGTCGCTGCCCCTCGGGTACGGCGGGCCGGTGTCCGACCGCCCGCTCAGGGCCGCTGAGGCGACCTCGCTGCTGACCGCGGCCCGGGCCGCGGCGGATGTGAGGTCGCTGGTCGCCTACGAGTTGGCGATCGGCGCGGCGGCGAGCCTGCCCGACGGCGGGCGGCGCCAGATCGCGACGACGAGCATCGTTCGGCTGGACGGCGATCCCGCTGCGGGCCTGGCCAAGAAGGCGCGCCAGTCGATCCGCCGGGCCGAGCGCGCCGGTGCCCAGCCGCCGGTCGTCGGCGCCGACCCGGCGACGTTCCTGCAGCTGTACGTCGGGGCCGCGGGGCGGCGCGCGATCACCTACCCCCCGGCGCTGTTCGGCGACCTGGGCGCTGCCGGCGCCGCGCGCTTCTACGACGTGCTGATCGACGGTGGGCCGGCGTCGTCACTGGCCGTGCTCGTCGGCGGCGACCACTGGATGTACTGGGCGGCCGCGCAGAACGAGGCCGGCCGCGGCGCGGAGGCCGGCTACCTCGCCGTCGCGAGCATGCTGGACGATGCCTGGCGGGCGGGCGCCGTCGCGGTCAACCTTGGCGGCAGCCGCTCGGGCGGCGAGGACCTGGAGGGCGTCGCGCAGTTCAAGCGCCGGCTCGGAGGCGTCGAGGCGCCCGTGTTCGAGCGCCGCTCGGCCGCGCTCACCTCACGCGTCGTCGGCGGCGTGCGGTCGCGACTGCGGGCGCTGCGCGACTGAGGCTCAGGCGCCGCCGGGACGCAGGCGCCGTGCCAGCGCGCCGAGCGGGTCGGTCAGCGGCCGCCACTCCTCACGCGTGACGTACTGCAGCGCCAGCAGCAGCCCGACATAGATCAGCGCCGCGACGGCCGCGGCGAGGATGCCGCTGATCGTCGCGAGCGCCAGGCCGGCGCCGACGGCGGCGAGCGTGGCCACGATGGGGCGCACCGTCAGCACTGCGACGGGCACCGGATAGAGGCTGCGGTGGACCAGCACGAACTGCCCGCCGGTGGTCACCAGGTCCGACAGCAGGAAAGCGAGGGCGGCCCCTGAGGGCCCGAGCGGCGGGATCAGCAGGATGTTGGCGACGACGTTGACCGCCAGCCCGGCGATCTGGATCGGCACGACGGAGCGCTCCTTGTGCGCGGCGAGGATGCCGTACCAGAGGACATAGTTCTGGAAGCTCGCCACCAGGCCCCAGGCGAGGATCGTGAGGACGGGCGCTGACGCCGCGTAGCGCTCGCCGAACGCGAACGTGAGGACGTCGCGGCCGGCGAACGTCAGCGCCAGCGCCGTCGCGCCGCTGAGGAACGCGAACACCCGCACCACCAGGAAGAAGGCGCGCGACGCCTCCGGCGGATTCTCGTCGCGCAGCCGCGCGTACAGCGGGAAGAACGCAGCGCCGATCACCGACGGCACGCCCCAGGTGAGCTTGGCGATCGTGTACGGGACGCTGTAGCGCGCGACCTCGACCGCCGTGCCGAGCTGGCTCAGCAGCAGCACGTCGAGGCGGTCATAGATGATCGCGATGCCGCCGACCAGGGCGATCGGCACCGCCGCGCGGATGAACGGCGTCACCTCGGGGTTGCGCGCCCGCAGCTGCGGGTGCAGGTGCAGCCGGCGGCGCAGCAGCAGCAGGCCGAGCGTCGCGGCGACCGCGTTGGCGAACACCATCGAGATGACGAGGCTCGCCGGCCCCATCCCGAACGCGATCAGGATCAGCGCGAGCGCGACGTAGGCCACGGTCTGCAGCACGTCGAAGCGCGCCACGTGGGACAGGCGCCGGCGCGCGTTGAACGCCGCGCGGATCATCGCCAGCAGCGGCTGCAGGAACAGCGTCGGCAGCCCGACCGCGACGAGCACCAGGATCGGCGAGTCGTAGCGCAGCGCCAGCGCGACGGCCACGGCCCCGATCGCCGAGGCCAGCGCCGTCCGCGCGACGGCCGACATGCCGGTCCCGAGGATCACCGCGGCCCGCGCCGGGTCGGTGCTCATCTCGCGCAGCGCGAGCGACGACAACCCCAGCTCGGAGAACACGGTGAAGATCGAGACGAGCGATGTCGCGACCGCGTACTGGCCCCACGTGACGTCCGAGAACGTCCGGATCGCGATGACAGAGACGACGCCGCCGGCGACCAGGCCCAGCGTCTGCGACATGAAGCCCCAGGCCGAGTTGTTGACGAGGGTCGCCGGTTCGTCACCCTCGATGTGGGACGCGAGCGCCGATGGCTGCGTCGCGGCATCGTGGTCCGACACACGGCTACTGTACCCGCGCAATGCGCATCCTCGTCACCGGCGGAGCCGGGTTCATCGGCTCGCACCTCAGTGACAAGCTGCTGGCGCGCGACCACCAGGTCCTCGTCGTCGACGATCTGAGCAAGGGGCCGCTCGCCAACATCGAGCACAACCTGGACCATCCGGGCTTCGAGTTCGTGCAGCTCGACATCTGCAAGGAGGCCGAGCTGCTGGAGGTCGGGAAGGGCGTCGACATCGTCGTCCACCTGGCCGCGGCGAAGATCCCGCGCTACGAAAGCGCGCTCGGGACGATCACGACGAACCTCGACGGCGCGCACGCCGCTTTGGAGCTGGCGCGGGTCAACGAGGCCAAGTTCGTCATGGCCTCCACCTCCGACGTGTACGGCAAGAGCCCGGCGCCGCGGTTCGCCGAGGACGGCGACCTGGTGATCGGCCCCAGCACCAGCCGGCGCTGGTCCTACGCCGTGTCCAAGCTCGTCGACGAGCACCTGGCGCTGGCCTACCAGGAGTCGTTCGGCATCCCCGTCACGCTGCTGCGCTTCTTCGGCACCTACGGTGAGCGCCAGTACCTGAACTGGTGGGGCGGGCCGCAGGGCGTCTTCCTCGAGGCGATCAACGAGGACCGCGCAATCGAGATCCACGGCGACGGCCTGCAGACGCGCTGCTTCATCTACGTGACCGACCTGGCCGAAGGCGTCGCCCGCGCCGTCGAGCGCGAACAGGCCAACGGCGAGATCGTCAACGTCGGCAACGACGAAGAGGTCTCGATCGGCCGGCTCGCCGAACTGATGCACCAGAGCTCGGGCCTGGCGACGCCGCTGAAGCTCGAATACAAGCCCTACGCGTCATTCGGCGGCAACTACGAGGACGTCCTGCGCCGCGTGCCGGACCTGACGAAGATGCGCCGCGTGCTGGAGCTGGACCAGATGGTCCCGCTCGACGAGGGCCTCTCGCGACTGTGGGACTGGTACCGCGGGCCGGCCGGACTCGCCCGCCGCAGCGGATGAGAGCGCGCCGGGCGCTGGTCATGAGCCCGTGGCCGTGGATGTACTCCATGGCCGGCGGCGGCGGGACGCCGATCGATGCGGACACACTGTTCGCGCTGCGCGACGAGGGCTACGACGTCGACCTCGTCGTCCCCCCGGGCGACCGCGCGTCGGGGTTCGACGCCGTCGAGGGGCTGACGGTGCACCGGATCGGCGCCGTGCGCATCCCCAACCGCGGCATCGCCGGGCGCTACCTGACATGGCTGGAGCGGACGCTGCGCTTCACCGGGCGCGGGCTGCTCGTCGCGCGGCGCGGGCGCCGGCCGGACCTCTTCTACGGCATGTCTTCGCTGACGATGCCGGCAGCCTGGGCCTGCGCACGGGTCTTCCGCCGGCCGGTCGTCGGCCTGCTGTTCGGCACGTTCCTGTATCCGAAGCTCGATCGCCTGCCGCGGATGCTCATGACCTCCTTCGAGGAGACCGTCGCGTTCAAGACCCCGGTCGATCGGCTGGTCGTGCTGGACGACGGGACGCGCGGGGACCGCGTGGCGGCGTGGTTCGGCGTGCGCCCCGAGCGGCTGCGATTCTGGATGCACGGCATCGACCGCGAGGCGTGCGCCCAGGCGGTCGCCGCGGCGCCCGGCGCCCGCGAGCGGCTTGGCCTGCCCGCTGACGGACCGCTGGCCGTGTCCGCCAGCCGCCTGGCGGACTGGAAGCGCGTGGACCGGATCGTCCGTGCCTGGCCGGCCGTCGTCGCCGCCGCACCCGGAGCGACGCTGGCCATCTCCGGCGCCGGCCCGGACCGCGAGGCGCTCGAGGCGCTCGCCGCCGACCTGGGCGTCGCGGAGTCGGTCGTCTTCCTCGGCCCGCTGCCACGGGATGCCAACCTGGCGCTGATCGCCGCGGCCGACGTCTTCTGCTCGTTCTACGACTTCTCCAACACCGGCGTGGCGCTGCTGGAGGCGCTGTCGTGCGGGGTGACGCCGGTCGTCGCCGACTCGGGCGCGACATCCGAGCTGGTGCAGGACGGCATCAGCGGCTTGGTGGTTCCACCCGACGACGACGCTGCCGCGGCACGCGCGATCGCCGCGGTGATGACCGATGCCGATCTGCGCGAGCGCCTGAGCGCGGGCGCGCGGCAGCTGGCTGCCGAGCGGATCATGAGCGTGCAGGACCGTAAGCAGCTGGAGTACGGCCTGCTGGCCGAGCTGGTCCCCGAGCGCGCCTGAGCGCCGCCGCAGGCGGGCCCGGCCCCCGGGAACCGCTCTATGCTTGCGCGCCTCATGGCGAAGACCGCACTCATCACCGGGATCACCGGCCAGGACGGCTCCTACCTCGCAGAGCTGCTGCTCGAGCAGGGGTACGAGGTCCATGGCATGGTCCGCCGCGCCTCGACCGAGAAGTTCGATCGCATCGAGCACCTGCGCGACAAGATCACCCTGCACCAGGG
>JBKJRO010000147.1:0-20350 GCA_046594555.1 Solirubrobacteraceae bacterium | reverse complement strand
GCGGTCGTTGCGGCTGCCGATGCAGCCGTTGATGCCCAGGACGATCACGATCAGCAGCAGGATGCCGAGCGCGAGCGCCGCGATCTGGCGCGTGCGGGCGGTCTGGCGATCGGGCGGTGCACCGCCGGCCGGGCGCGCAGGCTCACGGGGCTGCGCGGGGCGGCGCGGCCTTGAGGACACCCGGGTCGGCTCGTCATCGTCGTCGAAGAAGGACACCACTGACTCCCTGCCCGTCCGGGCGGAAGTGCGCAGTATGACCCGGCGGCGCGGATGCCGCCATCCTGCAAGTTCGCCGTCAGGCCCGCAAACCCTGTCCGGCGGCGCAGGACGGCAGGTGGCGGGCGCCGAATCCGGCACCTGGTGCGAACCGCCGACGACACCGCGAGGACCACGCCGCTCACCGCCGCTCAGGCGCCGACCGGCGCCGGGGCGCCGGCGCTCGCACTCGGCCGCTACCGCCTGGAGCGCCGGCTCGGGGCGGGCGCGTTCGGCGTCGTCTGGCTCGCGCACGACGAGCACCTGGACCGCCTGGTCGCGGTCAAGCGCATCGAACTGCACGACGACCGCATCGCCGCCCGGGCCGAGCGCGAGGCCCGCGCGGCAGCGCGGCTGACCCATTCTGGGATCGTCGCGCTGTACGAGGCGCGCCGGGACGCGGACGCCGTGTACCTGGTCTCCGAGCTCGTCCGCGGCCGGCCGCTCGACGAGCTGTGCCGCGCGCACGCGCTGAGCGACCGCGACGCGCTGCGCATCGGCATCGCGCTGTGCGGGGCGCTGGAGCACGCGCACGAGCGCGGCGTCGTGCACCGCGACATCAAGCCCGCGAACATCATCGTCCCGCGCGTCCCGCAGGACGAGTCGGGCATGGCCAAGCTGACGGATTTCGGCGTCGCCCACCTGGCGGGGGACGACGCGATGACGCGGACCGGCGACGTCGTCGGGACGCTCGCCTACATGTCGCCCGAGCAGGCCGACGGCGGCGAGGTCACCGCGGCGACCGACCTCTACGCGCTCGGCCTGGTCCTGTTCGAGGTCCTCGCCCGCACCAACCCGGTGCGGGCAGGGGGCGCGGGGGCGACGGCCCGCCGCGTCGGGTCCCGGCTGCCCTCGCTGGACCGCTGGCGCCCTGACCTGCCGCCCGTGCTGATCGACGCGATCGACACCGCCGTGCTGCCCGACGCCTACGACCGCGGGACCGTGCGCGAGCTGCGCGACGCGCTGCGCGAGGCGCTGGCGGACGCCCGCCGCGAGGTGCTCGCCGAGCCGGAGGCTCTGCTCGAGCGCGACGACGGCGGGTACGACCAGCGCTCCCGCCGCCGCCTGCGGCTCCGCCGCGAGCCCGCGCTCGCCGAGCTCGAGGACGTCCCATCCGGCCGCGGGGCGCTGCGCGTCGGCTTCGCCGCCCGTGCCGGCGCCGCGCTGCTCATGGCCGCGCTCACGGCGGCCGGGCTCGGCCTGCTCGGCGCTGGCGCGCCCGCCGACGACGGCGCGGCACTCGTCCCGGCCGCGGCCGCCGCGGCCCTGATCGTCCTGCTGCTGCCGCGTGCCGGAACGCTGGCCGTGACCGCGGCGCTCGCCGCCTGGCTCGCGTCGAGCGGGTCGGCGGGCATCGCCATGCTGCTCGTCACCGCGGCCGTTGCGACGATCGCGGCGCTGCCGCGCGACGGCGCGCTCTGGGGGCTGCCGGTGCTCGCGCCGCTGCTGGCGGTCATCGGCTGCGCGCTCGCGTGGCCCGCCATCGCCGGACAGGCGCGCAGCGGCCCCCGCCGGGCCGCGCTCGGCGCCCTGGGTGTCTGGTGGATCGCCCTGGCCGAGCCGCTCGCGCGCCGGACGCTGCTGCTCGGCGACATCCCCGGTGCCCCGGGCCGCCACGCCTGGGAGGGCTCGTCGGGGTCCGCGCTCGACGGCATCGTCGGCGGCGCCATCGGCCACGGCGTCCCCCTGATCGCGCTGGTCTGGGCCGTCGCGGCCTGGTCGCTGCCGCTGCTCGTGCGCGGCTGGAACGTCGCCATCGATCTCGTCCTCGTGACCGCGTGGGCCGCCGGTCTGGCCGCGGCGACGCTCGCCGCGGCGCACAGCCTCCCGTGGTCGCCGAGCCCCGTGGTCGGCGGCGTCACCGCCGGCATCCCGCTCGCCGCCGTGCTCGCCCTGGTCGCCGCCGGCTCGCGCCCGCGGGACGAGCCGGTGCCTCGAAGCCGCCGCGCTCTCTAGCATGACATCGCAGCGGACCCCCGACGCGGTGCCGACGGTGCCGGCCCCGCCCCGCCCATCATGAGCGTCCTTCGGAACCTCGAGAGCAAGCTCGCCGGCCTCGTCGAAGGCACGTTCGGTCGCGTCTTCCGCAGCGAGGTCCGGCCGGCCGAGGTGGCCCGGCGCCTGGCGCGCGAGATGGACGAGCACCGCACCGTCGGGCTCTCGCGGACGTACGCGCCGACGGAGTTCGACGTCTACCTCTCCCCGCCCGACCGCGAGCGCTTCGCCGGGATCGAGCGCGAGGTGCGGGACGAGCTGTCCGGCTACCTGCTCGAGCACGCGCGCGCCGAGAGGCTCGCGCTGGCGACGACCCCGCGAATCACCTTCCACACGGACGAGCGCCTGGGCCTGGGCGAGTTCGGGATCGCGACGCGTCACGCCCACGAGCAGGAGGCGGCCGAGTCGGCGGCCGCCGCGGTCGCCGAGCCGCCCGCGGCGGACGGGCACACGATGGTCTTCTCGCAGTCGGCGCGCGTCCAGGGCGACCTGGCCGAGGCGAAGGCGGCCCGGCCCGGCCGCGCCGTGCTCGCGGCCGAGGGCAAGCGCTTCGTGCTCGCGGCGTCCGTCGCAGTCGCGGCTGCGGCCGACGACGGCGACGTCGTGCTCGCGGACTCCAACGTCTCGCGCCGTCACGCGCGGATCCTGTTCGGCGACGACGGCGGCTGGACGATCGAGGACCTCGGCTCGACCAACGGGGTCCACGTCAACGGGCGGCGGATCAGCGGCCCCGCGACGCTCCAGCCCGGCGACCGGCTGGACATCGGCACGGTCTCGGCCCGGTTCGAGGTGGACTGAATGGCCGACTCCGCCGGGGCGGCGCTCCAGGCAGCGTTCCTCGCCGTTCTCTTCCTGTTCGTCGTGTGGGTGGCGCGCAGCTCGCTGCGCGACCTGCGCCGCCCCGACGAGCTGCGTGGTGGCTTCGTCCCGCCGCCCGGCTCCGGCGGCGCCATGACGGGCCTGCATCCGGCCGCCGGCGCGGTGGACGCGTTCGAGCCACGGCTGATCGTCGAGCGGGCCCCGGGGCACACCCCCGGAATGGAGTACGACGTCGGTGACGGTGCCACGCTCGGCCGCGGCGACGCGGTCGAGATCCGCCTCGAGGACCCGTTCGCCTCCGGCCGCCACGCGCGCCTGGCGCGCCAGGGCCGGCTCGTCGTGCTCGAGGACCTCGGCTCGACCAACGGCACGTACCTCAACGAGGAGCTCGTCACCGGGCCGCAGCCCCTGCACCCGGGCGATCGCGTGCGCATCGGCGACAGCGAGTTCACCTACGTGGACCAATGAGGGTGGATCACTGATGATCCGCGTCGCCGAGCACGTCGAGCGCACCGACACCGGCCGCCACCGCCGCGGCAACGAGGACGCGTACGTGGCCCGCGCGCCGCTGTTCGCGGTCGCCGACGGCATGGGCGGCGCGCAGGCCGGCGAGGTCGCGTCGCGCGCGGCGATCGACGTCTTCGCGCGTGGCGTCCCGGAAGGCGCCGGCAGCGTCGAGGAGCGCCTCGTCGGGATGGTCCAGGAGGCCAACGAGCACATCCACGAGATGTCCCTCGCCGACGAGGAGCACGCGGGGATGGGCACGACGCTCACCTCCGCCTACGTCGGCGAGCACGACGTGACGATCGTCCACGTCGGTGACAGCCGCGCCTACCTGCTCCGCGAGGGCGAGGTGGCCCGCGTGACGACGGACCACTCGCTCGTCGAGGAACTCGTCCGCCAGGGGCGCCTGACGCCGCAGGAGGCCGAGGACCACCCGCAGCGATCGATCATCACCCGCGCGCTGGGCCCGGCGCTGGACCTCGACGCCGACTCGCACACGATCCCGGCCCGCGACGGTGACGTGTATCTGCTGTGCAGCGACGGTCTGACGGACATGGTGTCCGAGGTCCACGTGGCCGAGGTGCTGCGCGCCGGCGGGACGCTCCAGGCGATCGCGCGCGAGCTCGTCGACCGGGCCAACGCCGCCGGCGGGCGCGACAACATCACCGTCGTCCTGTTCCGGCTCGAGGCCGTCGGCCCGCCCGACCCGGGGGATGACGAGGCGACCCGCGCGGGCGCCGCCGCGCTGCGCGTGGAGGACGTGCGCCGCGCCCTCGACCAGGGTCCGGCGACCGAGCCCGCCGCCGCGCGTCCGACCGCCGCCCAGGTCCGCCGGCCGCAGCCACCGCGCGGCACGGGGATCCCCGCGCCGCGCCGCCGTCGCCGGCTGCACGCGGGCTGGGTCATCAGCGGGCTGCTGGTCGTGATGCTGCTGGCCGCGGGCTACCTCGCCTCGCAGGCCGTCTACTTCGTCGGCACCGGCAACGATGGCTTCGTGCGGATCTACCGCGGGGTGCCGCTGAATCTGCCCGCGGGCCTGGACCTGTATCAGCCCGTCTACGTCTCGGGCGTGAGCGCGGCGCAGCTCAGCGCCTCGCAGGCGCGCACAATCACCGGCCACCGGCTGCGCGCCCGGTCCGACGCGGACGACCTCGTGCGCCAGCTCGAGACCGGAAGGCTCGGCAGCCGGTGAGCCCCCGCACGCGCGAGCTGCTGGGGCTGCTGCCGGCCTCGCTGCTCGTCACCGCGGGCTTCGCTGCGGTCTTCGTCCAGGAGCAGGACGTCGTCAGCACGATCTCGCTGACCTACGGTGCGGTCTTCCTGGGCCTGTGCTTCGCCGCGCACCTGGCGATCCGCTGGCGGCTGCCGTACGCCGACCCGTACGTGCTGCCGCTCGTGGCCGTCCTGGCGAGCTTCGGGCTGGTGATGATCTACCGCCTCGACGACCGCTTCGCCCGCGAGCAGGCGCAGTGGTTCGTGATCGGGCTGGGGGCGTTCGTCGCGACGATCGTCCTGGTCCGCGACTACCGCGTGCTGGAGCGCTACCGCTACCTGATCGCCACCGGCAGCCTCGCCCTGCTGCTGCTCCCGCGCGTGCCCGGCATCGGCGCGCCGACCAACGGCGCGTACCTCGGCGTGGACCTCGGGCCCGTCTCGTTCCAGCCGGCCGAGTTCGCGAAGATCGGGATCATCATCTTCCTGGCGAGCTACCTGCGCGACACGCGCCAGCTGCTCGTCGCGAAGACGAAGTGGGGGATCACGATCCCGCCGCTGCGGCACCTGGGCCCGCTGCTGGCGGTCTGGGGCGTGTCGATGATCCTGCTGGTCTTCATCCGCGACCTGGGGTCCTCGCTGATGTTCTTCGGCGGGTTCCTGGCGATGCTCTACGTCGCGACGAATCGCCTGATCTTCCCGGTCGTCGGGTTCGGGCTGTTCGCCGCGGGGGCCGCGTTCTTCGCCGGCACCGTCGGCCACGTGCAGAGCCGCGTCGACGCCTGGCACCATCCGTTCGACGACGCGCTGTACGGGGCTCAGGGGGGCAGCTACCAGCTGGCGCAGTCGCTGTTCGCCCAGGCGGACGGCGGCGTCTTCGGGCGCGGCGTCGGCAAGGCGCTCGTCGGCTCCGGCGATCAGGTGGTCGTCCCAGCGGCGAAGACCGACCTGATCTATTCGATCATCGTCAACGAGTTCGGGCTGGTCGGCGCGTGCGGCCTGCTGCTCGTCTATCTGCTGCTGGTCGAACGCGGCTTCCGCATCGCGGTGCTGGCGCGCGACGGGTTCTCCAAGCTGCTGGCGGCGGGCCTGGCGACGGTCATCGGCCTGCAGGTGTTCGTCATCGTCGGCGGCGTCACCAAAGCGATCCCGCTGACCGGCGTCACGCTGCCGTTCGTGTCCTACGGCGGCTCGTCGATCGTCGCGAACTTCGTGATCGTCGCGCTGCTGCTGCTGATCTCCGACCGCGCGCGGCGCGAGGCGGCCGGATGAACGCCCCACTCGTTCGGACCTTCGGCGTGCTGATGGCGCTGTTCGGCGTGCTCGTGTTCTTCACCGCCAGGTGGACGGTGATCGACCGCGGGCAGCTGCAGGACAACCCGAAGAACCGGCGCGCGCTGCTGGAGCAGCAGCGCATCGCGCGCGGCGCGATCTACGCCGCCGACGGATCGGTCCTCGCGCGGTCGTCCAAGCGCGCCGACGGCACCTACACGCGGACCTATCCGCGCAACGGACTGTTCGCCCAGGCAGTGGGCTACGACTACCTGATCCCCGGCTTCGCGGGGCTGGAGCGCTTCTACAACGGGCCGCTGACGGGTCGCAAGAGCGGACTCGCCGCCACGCTGCGGCGCCTGCAGGGTCACGGCAACGAGGGCGACGACCTGCGCACCTCACTCGATCCGGCCGCGCAGGAGATCGCCACGCGGATGCTCGGCGACCGTGCGGGCGCCGTGGTCGCGCTGGACCCGTCGACCGGGCGGATCAAGGTGATGGCCTCGACCCCCGGATACGACTCCAACGACCTGTCGCGCCTGGCGGCGACGAAGGCGCTGAACCGCGCCTCCGGCGCACCGCTGCTGAACCGCACCACCGTCGGCCTCTACCCGCCGGGCTCGACGATGAAGGTCGTGGCCGCGATCGCCGCCCTCGACAGCGGGCGCTACGAGCCGGCCTCCGTCGTCAGCGGGAAGAGCCCGGTGACGATCTCCGGCACGCCGCTGGCCAACCACGGCGGCACGGACTACGGCAACGTGGACCTGACGACGGCGCTGACGCAGTCGATCAACACGGTCTGGGCGCAGGTCGCCGAGTCGCTGGGCAAGAAGACCATGCGGACGTACATGGACCGGCTGGGGTTCGGCCGCAAGATCGACGTGGACCTGCCGGCCGACGAGCGCCTGGCCAGCGGCCCGTACTGCGTGCGCAACGGCACCCGCACGCTCGTCGAGCCGACCGACGACTGCGTGGACATCGGCCGCACGGCGATCGGCCAGGCCAAGCTGCTCGCGACGCCGCTGCAGATGGCGCAGGTCGCGGCCTCGGTCGCCAACGGCGGCGTGCTGATGCAGCCGGTCATCGCGACCCGCGCGCTCGACGCCGAAGGCCGCACGACGCTGGAGAACGAGCCGCGCGTGGCGTCGCGCGTCATGTCGAAGGCGACGGCGGCGAAGGTCACGGCGATGATGCAGAAGGTCGTCCAGGAGGGGACCGGCACGGCGGCCGCGCTCCAGGGCATCGACGTCGCCGGCAAGACGGGCACCGCGGAGATCGACATCGCCCGTGACATCGCCCAGCCGTGGTTCATCGCCTTCGCGCCCGCCGACAACCCGCGGGTGGCGATCGCGGTGACGCTGGAGCACATCGTGGGCGGGTTCGGCGGCACCGATGCCGCACCGATCGCCAAGGCCGTGATGGAGTCCCTGCTGCAATGACCGGACGAGACCGATGACCGACCGACTTGAATCAGGCACCGTCGTCGACGGGCGCTACCGCATCGACCACCTGCTCGGATCGGGCGGGATGGCCGACGTCTACTGCGCGACCGACGAGCAACTGGGGCGCACCGTGGCGCTGAAGGTGCTGTACCGGCGCTTCGCGCAGGACCACGAGTTCGTCGAGCGGTTCCGCCGCGAGGCGTCCGCCGCCGCCGGGCTCCAGCACCAGCACATCGTCTCGGTCTACGACCGCGGTGAGTGGGGCGGGACGTACTACATCGCCATGGAGCACCTGACCGGGCGGTCGCTGAAGGCGGTCGTCCAGGAGCGCGCGCCGCTACCCGCGCACGAGGCGACCGACCTGACGATCCAGGTGCTGCGCGCCGCGCGCTTCGCGCACAAGCGCGGCATCATCCACCGCGACTTCAAGCCGCACAACGTGCTCGTGGACGACGAGGGCCGGGCGACGGTGACCGACTTCGGCATCGCCCGCGCCGGAGCATCGGAGATGACGCAGACCGGCTCGATCATGGGCACGGCGCAGTACCTGTCGCCGGAGCAGGCCCAGGGCCATGCGGTCAGCGCGCAGTCCGATCTGTATTCGATCGGCGTCGTCCTCTACGAGCTGCTGACCGGGCGAGTGCCGTTCGAGGGCGAGAGCGCGGTGACGATCGCGCTGAAGCAGGTGACCGAGGCGCCCGTGCCTCCGAGCGCGCTCAATCCGGCCGTTCCGCCCGCGCTGGAGGCCGTCGTGCTGCGCGCGCTGGAGAAGGACCCGGCGGCGCGGTTCGCGTCCGCCGACGAGTTCATCGCCGCGCTGGAGGCCGCCGGTCAGGGCATCGCACCGCCGCCCACCATGGCGACGAGCATCGTCCCGGTGACGATCACAGCCTCGCACGCGCTCCCGGCTCCGGCGAGCTACGCACGACCGGTCGAGGCCTACGACGACGACGGCCCGGGCCGTCGCTGGTGGATCTTCGCCGTGCTCGCCGTGCTCGTCGTCGGCGCCCTGCTGGCGGCGCTGCTGGTGTCGCGCACGAAGCAGGTGACCGTGCCGGCGGTCGTCGGGCAGGACCAGGTCACGGCCAAGGCGCGGCTCACCGACGCCGGCTTCTCGGTCGACACGAAGGTTCGCTTCACCGGCTCCGCGCCGAAGGGTCAGGTGCTCGCGCAGGATCCGCGCGGGGGCGACAAGGCGGACAAGGGCTCCGTCGTGACGCTGACGATCGCCGACGGTCCGGGCACGGTGACAATCCCGACCGTCGAAGGCGAGCAGGGCAGCGACGCCCACGCACGCCTCGTCAAACTCGGACTCAAGGTCAAGGACAAGGACGTCGCCTCGGACGGCGTGGCCAAGGGCATCGCGCTGCGCACCTCGCCGCCCGCGAACACGCCGGTGAAGAAGAACTCGAGCGTCACGCTCTTCATCTCCTCCGGCGCGGAGCAGGTCACCGTACCGAGCCTGACGGGGAAGTCCGAGGCCGACGCGCGGACCGCGCTCACCGCGCTCGGGCTGACCGCGGACGTCACGCAGAAGGACGACGACAAGGCCGACCCCGGGACGGTGCTGAGCCAGACCCCAGCGGCCGACACGAAGGTGGACAAGGGTTCGAGCGTCGCGCTCGTCGTCGCCCGCCAGCCCTCACAGGCGACGGTGCCGAACGTCCTGGGCCAGGACGGCGACGCGGCCCAGACCACGATCCAGGACGCCGGCTTCCAGGTCGCGGTCAGCACGCAGGACACGACCGACCAGACCCAGGACGGGGTCGTCCTGTCGCAGGATCCGGCGGGCGGCAAGGCGAAGCGCGGGTCGACCGTCGCGATCATCGTCGGCCGCTTCAGCACGACCGGCGCGACCGGGACCGGGGGAGCGGTGACGCCGTGAGGGTCGCGGTGCTGGGCGGCGGCCGGTCGAGTGAGCACGACGTGTCGCTCGCCAGCGCGGCGTCGGTCGGCGAGGGCCTGACGCAGGCCGGTCACGAGGTGGTCCGCGTCGATCTGGCGCGCGACGGGACGTGGCGCCGCGGCGGCGAGGAACTGGCGCTGCACCCGGGGCGCGGGCTGCTGGACGCCGACGCCGTCTTCCCGGCGCTGCACGGGCCGTTCGGCGAGGACGGCACGGTGCAGGGCCTGCTCGATCTGCTCGACGTCCCATACGTCGGCTCCGGCGTGCTCGCGTCGGCGGCGTGCATGGACAAGGTGGTGTTCAAGGACCTGATGGCGCAGGACGGGCGCCTGCCGCAGGTCGGCTACCACCTCGTGGACGAGCCGGGCGGCCGGCCGCAGGGCGTCGGCTTCCCGTGCTGGGTCAAGCCGTCGCGGCTGGGGTCGTCGGTCGGGATCGCCCGCGTCGACGACGCCGCGGGACTGGGTCCCGCGATCGACGAGGCGATGCGCCACGACTCGCGCGTCATCGTCGAGGAGAGCGCGACGGGGCTGGAGATCGAGTGCGCGGTGCTCGGCGACACGACCACGCCGCAGGTCAGCGAACCCGGCGAGATCGTGCTCGTCAAGGGGGCCGGCTGGTACGACTACGAGGCGAAGTACACGCCCGGCGGGATGGAGCTCGTCGTCCCGGCGCGCATCTCGCCCGCGGCGCGCGACCGCGTCCGCGAGCTGGCGGCGATCGCGTTCCGCGCCGCCGGCTGCAGCGGCCTGGCGCGGGCCGACTTCTTCGTCGCCGGCGAGCACGTGCTGCTCAACGAGCTCAACACGATGCCGGGGTTCACGCAGACGAGCGTCTACGGCAAGCTCTGGGCGGCGTCCGGCCTGCCGTATCCGCAGCTGTGCGACCGGCTCGTGCAGATCGCCGTCGAGCGCCACGCCGCCGAGCGCGCGCTGCGGTTCTAGATCGGGCTGGCGTAGGGACGCTCGCTCAGGCTGGCGAGCTGTCGCCCGCACGATCGGCCGAACTCTGGCGAGCTTCGCGCAACGTTGCACCCCTGAGGTGTACAACGGCGCGAACCTCTTGACCGGGCCGCTCTGGCGACATTCCCGCACGCTCGCCCAGGCGAGCGGGGCTCGCCGCAAGTGTCCCATCCTGCACCCGCATGCCGGGGTCTAAACGGGACACTCCGGCCGCGCCGGCGCTGGCGACATGCCCGAACGCTCGCCCAGGCGAGCGGGGTCTCGCCGCAAGCATTCGTGATCGAAGCCGGCGGTCCGTGGTTTCGGGATCGCCTGCACTTTCCGGCCCAGGGGTCAGGTTTCTGCAGGCGATTCGAGTGGGCCCCTCTCGTCGCCGTCCCAGCCAGCCATCATGACCAGGGCGCCTCGCGCAGCACGCAGCGCCGGATCCGCCCGCCTCAGCGCCGCAGGTAGATCTCGCGGATCTCGACCCGGGTGTTCCCGGGGCCGAGCTGCTCGATCCAGACGAGGTACCAGCGGTAGGCCTTCCCCGCGGTGTGGAGCGGCACGAGCATCCGCCGCTGGGCGCCGGTGATCGTGCCGACCTCGGTCCAGCGCGGGTCCTCGAGCGTCGGCGGGAGCGAACCGGGGCCGGCCGCGTACACGCGCCCCGACCAGCCTGTCGTGACGGACTGGATCTCCATCTGGCGTGCCCTGTACCCGGGGGAGGCGTCGATCGCGACGCCGACGCCGAGCTTGGGCAGCGTCCCGCCGGAGTAGGTCTCGGTCGCCCAGGTCGTCTGCGCGTCACGGTCGACGACGTTGGCGACGGTCTCGGGGTGCTCGCCGTCGCCACCGATCGGGTCGTAGTCGTGGGCGCTGTCCTGGGCGAGCGACACGGACTGCAGCCCGGATCCGGTGCTCGCGCCCTCGGTCCCGGTGCCGCGATGCGTGCGGCCCGCGAGCAGCGCCGCGACGAGCACGGCGAGCACGGCCAGGAGCGCGATGCCGGCCAGCCAGCGGCCGGGGTGCAGGACGCCGCCGGGGATGCGGTCGCGCGCGCTGCGGGGGAGCGTGCGCAGCACCGTGGTCGCCTCGCCCGTCACCTGGCCGGCGCGCGATGCCTCGACGAGCAGCGCCTCCTCCAGGTCGGCGATCAGCTCGTGCGCGGTCTGGTGGCGGACGGCGAGGTCCTTCGCCGTCGCCCGGTCGAGCACGGCGGCCAGGGCGCTGGACACCGCCGGGCGCAGCGTCTGGACGTCGGGCAGGTCGTCGCGGACGTGGCGCATCGCGACGGCGACCTGGTTCTCGCCCTGGAACGGCACGTTCCCGGTGAGCACCTCGAACAGCACGATGCCGAGCGAGTAGAGGTCGGACTGCGGGGTGACCGCGTGCCCGAGCGCCTGCTCGGGGCTGACGTAGTCGGTCGTGCCCAGGACGCGCCCGTCGGCCGTCAGTCCCTCGCCGGCGAGGGCCCGGGCGATGCCGAAGTCGGTGACGCGCGCCGCGCCCTCCTCGTCGAGCAGGACGTTCTGCGGCTTGACGTCGCGGTGGACGATGCCGGCGTCGTGCGCCGCCTGCAGCCCGCGCGCGATCTCGATCGCATAGGCGACGGCCTCCTGCACGCTCAGCGGGCGCGGGCCCTTGATCCGCTGCTTCAGCGTCTCGCCGGGCACGTACTCCAGGACGATGAACGGCTGGCCATCCTCCTCGCCGGCGTCGATCACGCCGACGACGTAGGGCGAGGACAGCTTCGCGATCGCGCGGGCCTCACGGCGGAAGCGCTCGTAGTGGTCGGCGTCGCGGGCGACGTCGCGGTGCATGACCTTGACGGCCACGGCGCGCTCCAGCGTCGTGTCGAACGCCTTGTAGACCGTCGACATCCCACCACGGCCGATCGGCTCGTCGATGCGGTACCGCCCGCTCAGGAGCGTGCCGGGGGTGGAGGTCATCGGGTCCATTGTGCGCGCCTCGGCGAGGTCCATGCCGTCTCGCGGTGGGATTCGTCGCCGAGGGGCGGTTCACCTACGTCCGCCGGGTGCGTTCGCGGCCGGTGCAGGACGGCGCCCAGGGTCCCCCGCCTCAGGCGCGCAGCGCGATGCCGCCGGGGGCGGTCGCGAGACCGGCGTCGGCCGTCACCGTGCCGATGCGGCGCGTGCCGGGGTGCCGGGCGGCGAGGATCGCCGCGGCATCGTCCGCGGTGGCCTCGGGCACGATCGCGACGAAGCCGCAGCCCATGTTGAAGACCTCCCACAGCTCGGCCTCGCTGACGGCGCCGAGCGTCCCGATCAGACCGAACACGGGGCTGACCGGGAGCGGGTCCTCGACGGCGAAGCCGACGCCGTCGCCCAGTCGCAGCATGTTCTTCAGCCCGCCGCCGGTGATGTGGGCCAGGCCGTGGACGTCCAGGCCCGACCGCAGCAGGTCGAGCGCCGCGCGCACGTAGATGACCGTCGGCTCGAGCAGCGCGTCGGCGATCGTACGGCCGCCCAGCTCGGGTGGTGCGGCGTCCAGGCCCGGAGCCCCGGGGCCGTCCACCAGGACGTGGCGGGCGAGCGTGTAGCCGTTGGAGTGCAGCCCGCTGGACGGGACGCCGATCAGCGCGTCGCCCGGGCACACGTCGCCGCCGGTCAGGATCGCGTCGAGCGCGACGGTGCCGATCGCCGTGCCGCACAGGTCGAAGCCGTGCGGCGAGGGGTGCCCGCGGATCAGCTCCGGAATCACCGCCAGCTCGCCGCCCGGAATCTCGATGCCCGCCGCATCGGCGCCGACCTTCAGCCCGTGCCCGATCGCCGCGAGCGCGCCGGGGTCGGCCTGTTCGACCGCGAGGTAGTCGACCATCGCGATCGGCTCCGCTCCGACACAGACGAGGTCGTTGACGTTCATCGCGATGCAGTCGATGCCGACGGTCTCCAGGCGGCCGGTCTGCTCGGCGACGACGATCTTCGACCCGACCCCGTCGGTCGCGATCGCGATGCCGAGGGCGTCGCTGACCCGCAGGACGCTCGCGTAGTGCCCCGGAAGGTCGACGACGCGCGAGGCGCGTCCCGGCTCGATCGTCCGCAGGACGCCGACGAGCGCCGCGACGGCGCTGTCGGCCCGGTCGGTGTCCACTCCTGCTGCGGCGTACGCGTCGCTCATCGGCAGCGATGCTCGCAGGTCGTCCAGCGGTGCGGCGTCATGGCGCGCGGAGGGCGAGCGTCCGGCGCAGGACCGTCGTGTTCCCGGCGCCGTCGGTCAAGGTGAGCCGCAGGGTCGCGCGCGTCGGGCGCGTCCGCACGAGCAGCCGGCGCCCGCTCTTGGTGACCCGCAGCCGCACGGACAGCTCGCGCCCCCCGAGCCCGGATGCCGTGCCGGTCGCGATGATCGTCCGCCCGCGAACGACGACGACCCGGGCGGTCACCGTCTCCGACGGCGTACCGAGCACCAGTTTCGGCCCCGCGCGCAGGTCGTGACGCGTGATGGCGGCCGGGCGCGCCACCGTCAGCTTGGGAGCGATCCGGTCGACGTCCGCGGGGAGGCCGTCGCGGTCCACCGTCACGGTCGTCGTCGCCTCGGCCGAGAACCCGCCGTCGTCGGTCACCCGCAGGCGCGCGGTGTAGGTCCCCTCGCCGGGATACCGGAAGCTGAGGATCGGGTTGGCGGCCCGCGCGTCGAATGTCCCGTCGTTGTCGGCGTCGAACTCGTACTGGGCGCTGCTGTTGGGGACGAAGGCGACGAAGTCGGTCGCCGAGGCGTCCAGGCGCACCCGTGGGTCCGGCGCTGCGATCTGCTCGGCGCGGAGCTTCGGCAGCGGCCCCGCGACGTAGACGCTGCCGTGCGGCGCGCCGCCGTCCGCTCCGTGGAAGCCGACCTGGCCCGGCGAGAGGAACTCCCGGGCGAACGACGTCCCCGATGATGCGCCGGGCGCGCCGTCGTCGAACAGCAGCGGCGAGGCCGAGAACGGGCCGGTCCAGGTGACCGTGCCCCCCGGGACGATCGCGACGTCCGCGGGCGTGAACCCGCCGCCCGAGGCCGTGAACGACGCGCTCGTCTGGAACGCTCCGCCGGACACGGTCGCCGGCACGATCGTCGTCGTGGTCGCCGCGGCGGGCGGGACCATGAGCAGCGCGAGCGCGGCTGCCATGAGCGCGATGCGGGAGCCGGTCCGTGGCTCTGGGAACGTCATCCGACGACCTTGTCAGATGCCGGCGGCGTTCGCCACTGCCCGGCGACGGCGGAGGGTCGCGAGCACGACGCCCGCAAGGCCCGCGCGATACGCGGCGTAGGGCAGGAATGACCGGTCGCGCTCGACCTGGCGGATCAGCCCGGCCGAGACGAGTGTCGAGCCGAACGAGGCCCCGGCGCCGAGCGCCAGCGGCCCCGCGAATCCGGCCGGGATGCCGCGCCCGGCCAGCCGCGCGCCCTTCAGCACCGTCGCGCCGACGATGACCGGCAGCGCGACGTGCCGGGACAGGACGTTGGCGTCGGCCCGCGCGAACCCGCGCGCGCGGGCGGCGGCGAGCGTCATGCCGTTGCGCGACGCGCCGGGTGCCAGGGCGCAGGCCTGCCCGGCGCCGAGGGCCAGGGCGTCGGTGAACGTGGCGTCCTCGCGATGCCGGCTCGCACCGCGCCGCTGCGCGGCGACGTCGGCGCCTGCCATCGCGGCCGACCCCGCCAGCAGGCCCGCGGCGATCGGACCGGGCGATCCCAGGCGGCGCTCGATCGTGCGCTCGAGCGTCGTGCCGATGATCGCCGGGGGCAGGAACGATCCGGCGATCAGCCCGATGCGCCGGGCGTCGAGCTCCGCCAGCGCCTCGCGCACGTCCGCGCGCAGCGCGAGGACCAGGGCCGCGGCGGTCCCGGCGTGGAGTGCGACCTCGAACGCCTTGCGCAGTTCGGGGTCGAGGTCCGCGTAGGGCCAGCGCAGGAGCCAGGGGACCAGGGTCGTGTGGGCCGAGGACGAGACCGGGAGCAGTTCGGTCGGCCCGTGCAGCAGCCCGAGTGCGAGCGCGTGGCGCGCCGGAAGGGCCGGCTCAGACGGCGGGCGCATCGCCCGGGCCGGGCGCGCCGCCGCTGCGGCGGCGCCGGACGAGCAGGACGATGATGCCGACGACGATCAGGACGAGGACGAGGTAGTCCACGTAGTGCAGCCTGGCGCGCCAGTCGACCCAGTTCTCGGCGGCGGCGCGGCCGGCGAGCGTGAGCCCGAGCATCCACGGGATGCAGCCGAGGACGGTCAGCACGGTGAAGCGCCAGAAGGGCACCCGCGCGACCCCGGCCGGCAGCGAGATGAACGTCCGGATGATCGGCAGCATGCGGCTGAAGAAGATCGCCGGATCCCCGTACTTCTCGAACCAGCGGTCGGCCCAGTCCAGGTGCGACTGCTTGATGTGCAGCTTGTTGCCGTGACGCTCGACCAGCTCCAGCCGGCCGTAGTACCCGATCGCGTAGGCGATCCACGAGCCGACGAGGTTGGCGGCGACGGCGACGGCGACGACCTCCCAGAGGCCGTACGTGCCCTGGTGGACGTTGAAGCCGGCGAACAGCATCGTCGGCTCCGACGGAATCGGGATGGCCGCGCTCTCGGCGACCATCAGCACGAAGATCCCCGGGAGCCCGAGGTCCCCCACGACGGTCGTCGCGAAGTCGGCCAGCTTGTCCGTGACCGAGGCCAGGACGAGGAACGTCGAGAGCAGCACCGGGCCGGATGGTAGCCGCGCCAGCCTGAGCATGGCCTACCGTCTGGGGCCATGGGCGTCCCTCTGTTCGATCCGCAGACCCAGCTCGATCCGCTCCGCGACCGCATCGCGGCCGCGGTGTCCGGCGTCCTCGACGACGGCCGGTTCATCCTCGGCCCGAACGTCTCGGCCTTCGAGGAGGAGTTCGCCGCGTACCTGGGCAGCCCGCACGCGATCGGCGTCGCGAACGGCACCGAGGCGATCACGATCGCCCTGCGCGCCCTCGGCGTCGGTCCCGGGGACGAGGTCGTCGTCCCGTCGTTCACGTTCTACGCCAGTGCTGAGGCGATCCCCCCGACGGGCGCGACGCCGGTCTTCTGCGACGTCGATCCCGACACGTTCCTCGTCACGCCCGAGACCGTGCGCGCAGCGCTGACGCCGCGGACGAAGGCCGTCATCGCCGTCCACCTGTTCGGCAATGTCGCGCCCATCGCGGCGATCCGGGCGCTCGGCGTCCCGGTCGTCGAGGACGCCGCGCAGGCCGCCGGATCGACCGGGCCCGACGGTCGCCCCGGCACGCTCGGCGACCTGGCGACGTTCTCGTTCTACCCCTCGAAGAACCTCGGGGCGTTCGGCGACGGCGGCGCCATCACGACCGCCGATTCCGAGCTCGACGAGCGCGTCCGCTCGCTGCGCTTCCACGGCTCGCGCGACAAGGTGACCTACGAGGAGGTCGGCTACAACTCGCGCCTCGACGAGCTGCAGGCCGCGATCCTGCGCGTGCAGCTGCCGGCCCTGGACGGCTGGGCCGCGCATCGCCACGCGGCCGCCGGCTGGTATGCCGAGGCCGGTCTGGGCGATCTCGCGTCGCTGCCGGTCGCCACCGCCGGAGCCGTCCCGGCCTGGCACCTGTACGTCATCCGCCACGAGCGGGCCGACGAGCTGCAGGCCGCGCTGGCGCAGGCCGGCGTCGAGGCTCGCGGCTACTACCGCACGCCGGTCCACCGCCAGCGGGCGATGCTGCCCTGGGCCGGCGCCGAGCTGCCCGTCACGGATGAACTCGCGCGCACGCACCTGGCGATACCGATCTCGGCCAGCATCCCGCGCGAGCAGGTCGAGCAGGTCGTCGGCGCGGTCCGCGACGCGCAGCCGGCACAGACCGTCTGACCCGGCCGGTGCGCGTCTGGGTCGACCTGACGAACAGCCCGCACGTCCTGGTGCTGCGGCCCGTCGTCGAGCGCCTGCGCGCGGCCGGGCACGATGTCGAGGTGACGGCGCGCGACTTCGCCCAGACCGTCGAGCTGGCCGAGCGGCACGGCCTGGAGGCGCAGGTGATCGGCCGGCATCGCGGCGCCCACGTGGCCGCCAAGGCGATCGGCCTCGCCGGCCGGTCGGCCGTGCTCGCCCGGTGGGCGCGCGGTCGCCGGTTCGACCTGGCACTGGGGCACGGATCGAACGACGTCACGGTTGCCGCGCGCCTGCTGCGGATCCCGTGCTCGACGATGTTCGACTACGAGTTCGCGACGGTCCAGCACACGGTGAACTGCCGCCTCGCGCAGGCGGTCGTCGTCCCCGAGGTCATCCCGCCCGAGCGCCTGGCCCGCTTCGGCGCGCGCGGCAAGCTGGGGCGCTACCCGGGGCTGAAGGAGGAGTACTACCTGGCCGACCTCGAGCCGGACGCCGCGGTGCTCGACGAGCTCGGCCTGGACCGCGCTGCGCCGATCGCGGTGGTGCGCACGCCGCCGGAGGTCTCGCTCTACCACCGCTTCGAGAACGACCTGTTCGCCGGGCTGCTCGAGCGCCTGCGCGAGCAGGGCCAGGTCGTGGTCCTCCCGCGCACGCCCGAGCAGCGGGCCGAGCTGACGGCTGCGGGCGGCTTCGTGATCCCGGCCCGCGCCATCGACGGACCCTCGCTCGTCGCACTGGCGGACCTCGTCGTCAGCGCCGGCGGCACGATGAACCGCGAGGCGGTCGCGCTCGGGACGCCGGTGTGGACGACGTTCGAGGGCCGCATCGGCGCCGTCGACGAGGCGCTGATCGCGGACGGCCGGCTCCGGCGGATCGAGCGGGTCGCCGACGTCGAGCTCGTCAAGCGCGATCCGGCGGCGGCCGTGTGCGCGCGCGTGCGCCGCGATCCGGCCGTGCTCGTGCAGCTGCTGAGCGCCCCCGCATTAGGATCAGCCTGATGCGCCGCCGCCTCCGCACGGCCGCCGTTCCCCTGCACCGGCATTCGCTCGCGCAGCTCGCGATCGACGGTGCGCTCGTCGCAGGTGCCTGGTGGCTGTCGTTCTGGCTGCGGTTCGACCAGAAGGTCGGCATCCCGGATCGCTTCACCGACCTGCGCGACGCGATGCTGCCGTGGGTCGCGTTGACGGCGATCGTCGTCTTCACCCTGTTCCGGCTCGAGCAGAAGCAGTGGCGCTACGCGACCCAGCGCGACTACGCCGTGGTGCTGCAGGCCGTGGTCCTGACCGTCCTGATCGCCGCGGCGTCGGTCGCGCTGTTCCATCCGGTCGAGGCCAAGGCAGGTTTCGGATCCGTGACCGTGCCGACCGGCGTGATCGCGCTGTTCTTCCTGATGACGCTCACGTTCGTCGGCGGGGCACGGTTCCTCGCGCGGATCGTCTACGAGCGACCGGTCGCGGGCTTCCGGGCGCGCAAGGACGCACGGGCCGTGCTGATCATCGGCGCCGGTGACGGCGGGCGCCTGGTGCTCCGCGAGATCCACAAGAACCCGATGCTGGCGCTGCGGCCCGTGGGATTCGTGGACGACGATCCGCTGAAGCTGGGCGTCCGCGTCGACGGCGTGAAGGTGCTGGGCGCGACCGCGCAGCTGCCGCGGATCCTCGACGAGACCGAGCCTGACGAGATCATGATCGCGATCCCGTCGGCTCCGGGCACGCTGCGCGGCGCCATCGTGCGCGCGGGGCGCGAGCGCGGGATCCCGGTCCGCACGCTGCCGACGGTCTTCGAGCTGCTGCAGGCGGGATCCGGCGCCGTCGTGCGGCAGGTGCGCGAGGTGCAGGTCGAGGACGTGCTGGGCCGCGAGCCCGTGCTGATGGAACTCGACCGGGTGGGGGCGTACCTGTCCGGCGAGGTCGTGCTCGTCACCGGCGCCGGCGGATCGATCGGCGCTGAGCTGTGCCGGCAGATCGTGCGGGTCGCCCCGCGCAGGCTGATCCTGCTCGACCACGCCGAGGACAACCTGTTCGCCATCCAGCGCGAGCTGGAGGACGACCGCCACGTCCACCCGTCGGCGCTCGCCGCGGTCCTGGCGGACTGCCGCGAGCGCGAGCGGCTGCGCGAGGTGCTGACCGAGCACCGCCCGACCGTCATCTTCCACGCTGCCGCCTACAAGCATGTCGGCCTGATGGAGGCCAACCCGGTCGAGGCCGTGCGCAACAACGCGATCGCCACGCGGATCGTCGCGCAGCTCGCGGGGCAGAACGACGTCAAGCGCTTCGTGCTCGTCTCGACCGACAAGGCCGTCATGCCCGCGACCGTGATGGGCGCGTCAAAGGCGCTCGCCGAATACGCCGTCGAGGAGATGACGGCGCGGTTCCCGTCCACGCGCTTCGCGACCGTGCGCTTCGGGAACGTGCTCGGCTCGTCCGGGTCGGTGGTGCCGATCTTCCGCCGGCAGATCGCGCGCGGCGGTCCGGTCACCGTCACCGACGCGCGTATGACGCGCTACTTCATGACGATCCCGGAGGCCGTGCAGCTGATCATCCGCTCGGGCTCGCTGGGTGAGGGCGGCGAGATCTTCGTGCTCGAGATGGGCGAGCCCGTCCCGATCATCCAGCTCGCCCGCGACATGATCGAGCTCTCGGGCCTGCGGCCCGAGGTCGACATCGCGATCGAGATCGTCGGCCGCCGCCCGGGGGAGAAGCTGCACGAGGAGCTGTTCAACCCGCACGAGCGACCGCAGCCGACGCCGGCGGAGAAGATCCGCCTCGCTGCGCGCGATGCGCGCGCTCCCGACGAGATCGCGGCATGGTTCGACGAGATCTCGCTGCTCGTCCTGGAGGGCGACGCCGCCGGGCTGGCGGCGAAGGTCGCCGAGCTCGCGGGCGTGCGGGCGTCGGCGTGAGCCCGGTCCGCACCTGGGCGAGCTAGCATCCTCCGCGCATGACGGCGGTCCTCGCCCTCTCGATCGGGTCAAAGGTCGACCACTACGGAGCGCTCGCCGGCGTTGCCGCGATCCTCGGGATCGGCATTCTGGCGATCCTCTACGCTGCCCAGGCGCGGGAGGTCAAGCGTCTGCGCGAGTGGGCCGGTCGCGCGCCTGAGCGCGACGCCGACCTGCAGCAGCGCGTCGTCGGCGCCGCACAGCGCCGCGCCGCC
>JBKJRO010000028.1:0-11580 GCA_046594555.1 Solirubrobacteraceae bacterium | reverse complement strand
GTCCCGTGCGCCGCGTGCAGCGGCTCGCGCAGCTCCAGCGTCAGCGGGACGACGCGGGCGTCCATCTCAGGACAGCCAGACCCCGGCGGCCAGCAGGACGCAGAACAGGAACTCCAGCATGCCGGTCCCGGCCAGCGCGCCGTTCAGCGTCGGGCCGTCGCTGTGGGTCGAGACGGTCCGGATCAGGCGCACGGCGAGCGGCAGCGTCAGGAACGGGAGCAGCAACCACGGCGACAGCGGCCCGAACAGCCACGGGATCGGCGCGGTCAGGTAGGCGACGGCCACCATCGCCGCATACATGCGGCGGGTCCGGTCGCGACCCAGGCGCACCGCCAGCGTCCGCTTGCCGGCGCGGCGGTCGGTGTCGATGTCGCGCACGTTGTTGACGACGAGGATCGCCGACGCAAGCAGCCCGACGGGGACGGCCAGCGCGAACGCCTCCCAGGGCAGGTTCTGCTGTTGCACGTAGTACGAGCCGGTGACCGCGACGACGCCGAAGAAGAGGAAGACGAAGACCTCGCCCAGACCCTCGTACCCGTAGGGCCGCGGCCCGCCCGTGTAGAGGATCCCCGCCAGGATCGACGCGGCGCCGATCAGCAGCAGCACCGGCCCGGCGACGGCGATCAGGTACACGCCGCACAGCACGGCCATCGCGAAGCTCAGGTACGTCGCGACCAGCACCTGCCGCGGCGGGACCAGGCCGCCCGCGGTCACGCGGACGGGGCCGAGGCGATCCTCGGTGTCGGCGCCGCGGCGCGCGTCGGAGTAGTCGTTCGACAGGTTGGTGCCGACCTGGATGAAGAGCGCGCCGAGGATCGCGGCGGCGACGGCGATCCAGTCGATCGACCCGCGGGTGTCCGCCAGCGCGGTGCCGACGAGCACCGGCGCGACCGCGGCCGGCAGCGTCCGCAGTCGCGCGGCCATGAGCCAGATGTGCAGGCTCGGCACCGGCAGCTCCTAGGGGCGCTTCGGGAACTTGGAGAAGTCCGGCTTGCGCTTGGCCTTGTAGGCCTCTCGGCCCTCGCGGGCCTCCTCGCTGGCGTAGAACAGGAGGTTCGTGTCGTGCGCGAGCTGCTGGATGCCGGCAAGCCCGTCCTCGGCCGCGTTGAAGCTCGCCTTCAGCAGCCGCAGCGAGAAGGGGGAGAGGTCGAGCATCTCGCGGCACCAGGCGACGGTCTCGACCTCGAGGTCGGCGAGCGGGACGACGGTGTTGACGAGGCCCATGTCGAGCGCCTGCTGTGCGTCGTACTGGCGGCAGAGGAACCAGATCTCCTTGGCCTTCTTCGGCCCGACGAGGTTCGCGAGCAGCCCGGCGCCGTACCCGCCGTCGAAGCTGCCGACCCTGGGCCCGGTCTGCCCGAAGCGCGCGTTGTCGGCCGCGATCGTCAGGTCGCAGACGAGGTGCAGGACGTGCCCGCCGCCGACGGCGTAGCCGGCGACCATCGCGACGATCGGCTTCGGCAGGCGGCGCATCTGGACCTGCAGGTCCGTCACGTGGAAGCGGCCGACCTGCGGCTCGGTCGAACCCGGGTCGGTGAGGTACCCGGTGTCGCCGCGGACGTTCTGGTCGCCGCCCGAGCAGAAGGCCAGATCGCCCTGGCCGGTGAGGATGATCACGCCGATCGACGTGTCCTCGCGCGCGGCCTCGAGCGCCCGGGCGACCTCCATCAGCGTCTGCGGGCGGAAGGCGTTGCGCACCTCGGGGCGGTTGATCGTGATCTTCGCGATCCCGTCGGCGGAGTGCTCGTAGCGGATGTCCTCGTACTCGCCGGCGGGCTGCCAGTCGAGCGCGGAACGGATCGTCGTCTCGGTGCTCATCGTCGGTGGAGGCTAGCTTTCGCTGCGTGCTCGTCGATGCCTGGCTCGTGCGCGCCGCCGCGGCGCAGCCCCACCGCCCGGCCGTCGGCGCGCTGACGTACGCCGCGCTGCTCGACCTGGCCCGGGCCGGCGCGCGCCGGCTGGCGGCCCGGGGGGTCGGCGCGGGCGACCGCGTCGTGCTGACGCTGCCCGCGGGCGAGGCGTTCGTCGTCGCGCTGCACGCGACGCTGCTGCTGGGCGCCGTCGCGGTGCCGATCGACCGGCGGCTGGGCGCCGAGCAGGCCGCTGCGCAGGCGGCAGGGGCGGCGGCGGTCGTCGACGGCCCGCTCCGCGGCGATGAGGACCACGCCGCCGCCGTCCTCGCCGTGCACGACCTCGACGCGCCCGCGATCCTCGTCCACACGTCGGGGACGAGTGCCGAGGCCCGCGCCGTCGAACTCACCTACGGCAACTGGCTCTGGAGCGCGCTCGGGTCGGCTGTGGCACTGGGGCGCGACCCGGAGGACCGGTGGCTCTGCTGCCTGCCGCTCTGGCACGTCGGCGGTCTGTCGATCCTGCTGCGCTCGGCGATCGGGGCGACGACGGCGCTCGTCCACGAGCGGTTCGACAGCGGCCGCGTGCTGGCGGAGCTGCGCGACCCGGCGGGCCCGACGCTCGTCTCGTTCGTGCCGACGACGCTGGCGCGCCTGCTCGACGCCGGGCTGGAGCGCCCGCCCGCGCTGCGCTGGGCGCTGCTCGGCGGCGCGGCGATCAGCGAGGAACTGCTGGACCGCGCCGCCGCCGCGGGCGTGCCGGTCGCGGCGACGTACGGGATGACCGAGGCCTGCTCGCAGATCACGACCCGCGGCCGCCCGCTGTTCTGCACGGCGGTCCGGATCGCCGACGGCGGGGAGATCCTCGTGTCCGGCCCGACCGTCGCGCCGGCGTCGGGCCCGGAGCTGCACACGGGCGACCTCGGCGAGCTCGCGGCGGGCGGGGAGCTCGTCGTGCTCGGGCGCCGGGACGACCTGATCATCACCGGGGGCGAGAACGTCGCGCCCGAGGCCGTCGAGGCGGCGCTCGAGGCCCATCCGGCCGTCGCCGAGGCCGCGGTCCACGGCCGGGCGGACCCGGCCTGGGGCCAGGTCGTGGTGGCATCGGTCGTGCTACGCCGGGGCGCCGCCGTGACCGCGGGCGACCTGCGCACGTGGTGCGCCGAGCGCCTGGCGCCGCACCAGACGCCGAAGGCCGTGGAGCTGCGCTCCGAGCCGCTCCCGCGCACGCCGTCGGGCAAGCTGCTGCGCCGCGAGCTGCACTGACCGCGCGGTTAGGCTGCCGCCCATGGATCCGGAGACCTTCCGCGCCGAGAGTCGTGACCGCTGGGAGCAGGCCGCCGCGGGCTGGACGCGACGCGCCGACCCGTTCGCGGCCGCGACCGAGCCCGTCACCGCCTGGCTCGTCGGCGCGGTGGCGCCGCAGCCGGGGCAGACGATCCTCGAGCTCGCGGCGGGGCTGGGCGACGTCGGCCTGCGCGCCGCCGCGCTCGTCGGGCCCGAGGGGAAGGTCATCCTCACCGACGGTGCCGAGGCGATGGTCGCCGCAGCGCAGGAGCGCGCGGAGCGGCTCGGCGTCACGAACGTCGAGTCCAGGGCGATGGAGGCCGAGTGGATCGACCTGTCGGCGGCGAGCGTCGACGGCGTGGTCTGCCGCTGGGGGTACATGCTGCTCGCCGACCCGGAGGCGGCGCTGCGCGAGACTCGCCGCGTGCTGAAGCCCGGCGGACGCGTCGCCCTGGCGGCCTGGACGGCCCCGGAGGAGAACCTCGGGCTGTCGATGAACGTGCGCCTGCTGATCGAGCGTGGCCTCGCCGAGCCCTCGCCGCCCGGCACGCCGGGTCCGTTCTCGTTCGCCGTCCCGGGGACGGTCGAGGAACTGCTCGCGGCCGCGGGCTTCGCGAGCGTCCGCGTCGAAGCCGTGGACTTCACGCTCGGCGCGCCGTCCCCGGACGACTGGTGGGAGCATCACCGCAACCAGTCGGTCCTGCTCGCCGAGACGCTCCCGCGGCTCAGTCCCAAGGACCACTACGAGCTGCGCGATGCGTTCGACGCGGCGTTCGCCCCCTTCGTGCAGGATGACGGCAGCGTCGCCGTCCCGGCCCGCGCGCTGATGGCGGCAGCGGAGGCGTAGCCGGGGTAGGGTCGGCCGCATGGCGACCCCGGACGAGGCCATCGACATCATCAACGCGCGCTTCGGCGTGCACCCGGGCTGCCGCGCGCTCCACTCCAAGGGCACCTGGGCCGCGGGGACGTTCACCGCGACGGCCGCTGCGCGTGCGTTGTCCCGCGCCGCCCACCTGCAGGGCGACCCGGTGGCGGTCCTGGCCCGCCTGTCCAACGGCGGTGGCGATCCGGGCGTCCCGGACTACGCGCCCGACGTTCGCGGCCTGGCGGTGTCGTTCGAGCTTCCCGGCGGATCACGGACGGACCTCGTCGCCCAGAGCCTGCCGCGGTTCGTCTCGCCGACCGCCGACGACTTCCTCGCGCTGATCCATGCCGGAACGGGCAAGGCCGCCGCGTGGCGCATGCCCGTGTTCCTCGCCACGCACCCGAAGGCGACGGCGTCGCTGCCCCACAACGGCCCGGCCCTGAAGCCGCCACCAGGCTACGGCGCGATCGACTACTACACGGTGCACGCCTACCGCTGGCTGGCGGCCGACGGGAGCGCGCGCCACACGCGCTGCACGTGGATCTCCGAGCAGCCCGCGCCCCGGCTCAGTCCGGGGACCGCGAAGGCGCTGGGCCGCGACTACCTGCAGCAGGAGCTCGACGCGGCGGTGTCCGACCAGGGTCTGCGCTGGCGCCTGGAGGCGCAGATCGCGGCCGGGGGTGACGACGTGAACGATCCGAGCAGCCGCTGGCCGGACAGCCGCGAGCGCGTCACCGTCGGCCACCTGGTGCTCGACGCGCTTGCGCCCGACCCCGAGGCGGGCGGCGGGGTCGTGGTCATGGATCCGACGCGGATCACCGACGGCATCGAGCTCACCGATGACCCGGTCCTGCGCTTCCGCGCCGCGGCGTACTCGGCGTCGGTCGAGCGGCGGATCGGCTGAGGGCGGCGCCTGCGGGCGGACGCCTCGCGCCCACGGGCTCTACGATCCCGCGACCATGTTCTACGACGACGACGCAGACCTCACCCTCCTCGACGGCAAGACCGTCGCGATCATCGGCTTCGGCTCGCAGGGCCACGCCCATGCGCAGAACCTCAAGGACTCGGGGGTGAACGTCATCGTCGGCCTGCGCGAGGGCAGCGCCAAGGTCGCGCAGGCCCAGGCCGCGGGCATCGAGGTCGTCACCCCCGCCGCGGCCGCCGCACGCGGCGACATCGTGATGATGCTCGTCCCCGACGAGCTGCACCACGACGTCTACGAGGCCGATGTCGCCGCCGGGCTGGACGCCGGGAACCTGCTGCTCTTCGGTCACGGCTTCTCGATCCTCTACGGCGAGGTCGTGCCGCCCGCCGACGTCGACGTGGCGCTCGTCGCCCCGAAGGGCCCGGGCCACCTCGTGCGCCGCCAGTACACCGAGGGCGGCGGCGTCCCGGGCCTGATCGCGATCCAGCAGGACCCGACCGGCACGGCGCAGGCCACCGCGCTCGCCTACGCCAAGGGCATCGGCTGCACGCGGGGCGGTGTCTTCGAGACGACGTTCAAGGAGGAGACGGAGACCGACCTGTTCGGCGAGCAGGCCGTCCTCTGCGGCGGCGCCAGCGCGCTGGTCCAGGCCGGCTTCGAGACGCTCGTCGAGGCGGGCTACAACCCGCAGATGGCCTACTTCGAGTGCCTGCACGAGCTGAAGCTCATCGTCGACCTGATGTACGAGAAGGGCCTGGCGGGCATGCGCTACTCGATCTCCAACACGGCCGAGTACGGCGACTACAGCCGCGGCCCGCGCGTCGTCAACGCGGACACGAAGGCCGAGATGAAGAAGATCCTCGGCGAGATCCAGTCCGGCGAGTTCGCTCGCGAGTGGATCGCCGAGAACCGGGCGGGCCAGGAGAACTTCAAGCGCATGCGCGAGGAGCAGGCGCGGACCCAGCTCGAGACGACGGGCAAGGAGCTGCGCTCGATGATGGACTGGATCGACACCGAGTTCGACGCGGGGTAGGACCCGGCGGTTCGCTATCCTCGCCCGGCCGTCGCGACTGGCGCCTGAGGTGGAGCTGACCACCGGGGATCGACGGCATGCTGCACCGCCGCGCGCCTGGGCACCGCCGCTGAACCCCTGACCGCGGAGTCCGCCGTGAACGCCACCACCGCAGCCCTCGTCATCCCGCAGGACCTCAAGCCCGCCGACGGCCGCTTCGGCTGCGGGCCGTCGAAGGTCCGTCCGGAGCAGCTCGCCGCGCTGGCGGGCACCGGGGCCGCCCTGATGGGCACCTCGCATCGCCAGAAGCCGGTCAAGGACCTCGTCGCGCGGGTGCGCGGCGGCCTGGCCGAGCTGTTCCGGGTGCCCGACGGCTACGAGGTCGCGCTCGGCAACGGCGGCGCGACCGCGTTCTGGGACGCCGCCACGTTCGGCCTCGTCCGCGAGCGCGCCCTGCATCTGACCTTCGGTGAGTTCAGCTCCAAGTTCGCCTCGTGCACCACGGGCGCGCCCTTCCTGGCCGACCCGATCGTCGTCGACGCCGATCCGGGGAGCGCACCGGTCCCGGTCGCCGACCCGAGCGCCGACGCGATCGCCTGGGCTCACAACGAGACCTCGACCGGCGTCATGCTCGGCGTGGAGCGCCCGGCCGGCGCCGGCGACGCGCTCGTCCTGATCGACGCGACCTCGGGCGCCGGCGGCCTGCCGCTCGACGCCGCGCAGGCCGATGTCTACTACTTCGCCCCGCAGAAGAACTTCGCCTCCGACGGCGGGCTGTGGCTGGCACTGCTGAGCCCGGCCGCGCAGGAGCGGATCCGCGAGATCGACGCCTCGGATCGCTGGATCCCGGACTTCCTGAACCTCGCCACGGCGCTCGACAACAGCCTCAAGGACCAGACCTACAACACGCCGGCCGTCGCCACGCTCGTCCTGCTCGCCGAGCAGCTCGACTGGATGAACGGCGGCGGCGGTCTGGACTTCTGCGTCGGCCGGACCACCGCGTCGTCCGATCACCTCTACGGCTGGGCGCGGGCCTCGGCGTACGCGACGCCGTTCGTCGCCGACCCGGCACACCGCTCGCTCGTCGTCGGCACGATCGACTTCGACGCCGCGGTGGACGCCGCGGCGGTCGCCGCGACGCTGCGCGCCAACGGCATCGTCGACGTCGAGCCCTACCGCAAGCTCGGGCGCAACCAGCTGCGCGTCGCGATGTTCCCCGCGATCGACCCGGCCGACGTGCAGGCGCTGACCGCCTGCATCGACTATGTCGTCGAGCGCCAGGACGGGGGACGGGCGTGATGCGCGTGCTCGTGGCCGAGAAGATCGGCGACAGCGGTGTCCAGCTGCTGAAGGACTCCGGATTCGACGTCGAGCTCGGCGCCGGCTGGGACCGCGCGCAGCTCGAGGCCCGGATCGGCGAGTTCGACGCGATCCTCATCCGCTCGGCGACCCAGCTCGACGCGGACCTGATCGCAAAGGCCGACAACCTGAAGGCCGTCGGCCGTGCCGGCGTGGGCGTCGACAACGTGGACGTCGACGCGGCCACCAAGCGGGGCATCATCGTCGCCAACGCCCCGCAGTCGAACGTCGTCACGGCCGCCGAGCACACGATGGCGCTGCTGCTGGCGCTGGCGCGCAACGTGCCGCAGGCCCATGCCTCGCTCGTCGCCGGTCGCTGGGACCGCTCGAAGTACTCCGGGGTCGAGCTGTACGACAAGACGCTCGGCGTCATCGGGTTCGGCCGCATCGGCCAGCTCGTCGCCGAGCGCGCGCAGGGCTTTGGCATGAAGGTCGTCGCGTTCGACCCGTACGTCGGCGCCGAGCGCTGCCGCGAGCTGGGCGTGCAGAAGGCGGAGACCGCGGACGAGCTGTACGCCGAGGCCGACTTCATCACGATCCACCTGCCCAAGACGCCGGAGACCGAGGGCTGGCTGAACGCCGAGGCCTTCGCGAAGATGAAGGACGGCGTCCGCGTGCTGAACGTCGCCCGCGGGCCGCTGATCGTGGACGAGGACCTGCAGGCCGCGCTCGACTCGGGCAAGGTCGCCGGCGCCGCGCTCGACGTCTTCCGCAGCGAGCCGATCACCGAGCATCCGCTGTTCTCCTACCCGAACGTCATCGTCACGCCGCACCTGGGGGCCTCGACCGCCGAGGCGACCGATCGGGCCGGCTTCCAGGCGGCCGAGCAGGTGGTGGCCGCGCTCACGGGCGGCAGCGTCACGACCGCCGTCAACGTGCCGGCCGTCGCCGCCGAGGACCTCGAGGTCCTCGGGCCGTTCCTGCCGCTGTGCCGTCAGCTCGGGCGCCTCGCCGGCGCCATCGCCCCCGGCGGCTCGGTCGACCGCGTCGAGGTCGAGTACCTCGGCCGGCTCGCCGACCGCGACTGCCGGCCGCTGACCACGGCGGTCCTGCTCGGGATCCTCTCGGGCAAGACCGAGGACGAGGTCAACGTCGTCAACGCGCCGCAGGTCGCCGCGGAGCGCGGCATCGTCACCAGCGAGACCAAGCGCACCAGCGCCCGCGACTTCACCGAGCTCGTCCGCGTCACCGTCGTCTCGGGCGACCGCAGCGAGCGCGTCGTCGGCACGACGCTGGGCCGCCGCCACCGCCCGCACCTGCTCGAGGCCTCGGGCCAACGGTTCAACCTGCAGCTCGACGGGCACGTCGCGCTGTTCCGCTACCGCGACCTGCCGGGAATGATCGGCCGCGTCGGCACGATCTTCGGCGCCCACGGGGTCAACATCGACGCCGCGGCCGTCGGCTACGAGCCCGACGAGGGCGACGACGCGACGCCGCACGAGGGCGAGGCGGTGATGGTCGTCACGACGCACGAGCCGGTTCCGCAGGCGCTCGTGGACGAGATCGTCGCCTCCGACGGCTTCCTCGCCGGGCGCGCCGTCGACCTCACCTGACGCGCGCGGCGACGATCTGGCGCCCGTGCGGCGGCCCCGCGCACCGCTGCGGCCAACGGCGCGTGCAGCTCTTGCTCCCGCCGGGCATTCGGACATAGGGTGCTGCGCCATGGAGAGTGCGAGCATCGCCACGCCGGCGTCCGCCCGAGCGCCCGGTGATCGTCGTCCGGATCCCGGAGTGACTCTCCGGGGGCGCCGCCGGCAGGCGGGCGTCCGCGGTACGCTCGCGCCCGGAGCGACCGCAGCGAGGTGCCAGGGGACATGAGCGACGAGACTGAGCACGCCGGCAGCGGCGCCGGCGGCGGTGCCGCCGACGTCGTCCTGCGCGGCGTGACGAAGCTGTTCGGGGAGCACGCCGCGGTCGACGACCTGTCGCTGGAGATCCCGCGCGGCGGCTTCTTCGCGCTGCTCGGCCCGTCCGGCTGCGGGAAGACGACGACGCTGCGGATGATCGGCGGGTTCGAGGAGCCGACGGCCGGCCGCATCGAGCTTGGCGGCTTGGACGTGACCGACGTGCCGCCGCACAAGCGCGACGTCAACACGGTGTTCCAGAGCTACGCCCTGTTCCCGCACCTCAGCGTCGAGAAGAACATCGCGTTCGGCCTCGAGCGCAAGAAGGTCGCCAGGGACGAGATCCGGCGGCGGGTCGGCGAGGTGGTCGAGCTCGTGGACCTTCGCGGGCTGGAGAAGCGCCGGCCGGCGCAGATGTCGGGCGGCCAGCAGCAGCGGGTGGCCCTCGCGCGGGCGCTGATCAACCGCCCGCGGGCGCTGCTCCTGGACGAGCCGCTCGGCGCGCTCGACCTGCGGCTGCGCAAGCAGCTCCAGATCGAGCTCGGCCGCATCCAGCGCGATGTCGGGATCACCTTCGTCCACGTGACGCACGATCAGGAGGAGGCGATGTCGATGGCCGACGCCATCGCCGTCATGAAGGACGGCCGCATCGACCAGCTCGGGACCGCGGAGGAGCTGTACGACAGCCCGCGCACCGAGTTCGTCGCCAACTTCCTCGGGTCGTCGAACCTGCTCGATGCCAAGGTCATCCGCAGCGAGGGCGAGCTCGTGGAGCTGGAAGCCGACGGCGCGCGCCTGATGGCGCCCGCCGGGCGGGTCGCGGCGCTCGGCGACGGTCCCGTCCGCCTGGGCGTTCGACCGGAGAAGCTCGCGCTGCGCGCGGCGGACGAGCCGGACGCGGGCACGGGCCGCTGGCGCAACGAGTTGCCCGGCGTCGTCACGGATGCGAGCTTCCTCGGGGTGTCAACGCAATACGTCATCCGCACCGACGCCGGGCATGAGCTCAGCGTCTTCGCGCAGAACGCGGGAGCCGGGTCCGAGACGCTCGGGCCGGGCCGCAGGGTCGTCGCAGCATGGGAGCCGGACCACACCTTCGTCGTCGCCAAGGAGACAGCATGAGCAACGAACGCGAATCCCTCGACCAGTTCTTCGACCGCATGGTCAGCGGTGAGGCCATCTCGCGCCGCGACGTGCTGCAGCGCATGGCCGCGGCCGGCCTGATGGTCGGCGGCGCGAGCTCCGTCCTGGCCGCCTGCGGAGGCGTCAGCGGGAAGAAGAGCAGCGGGCCGCAGGACAAGGCGGCCGTCAGCCACCCCAAGGCGGCGATCGGCACGCTCGTCGTCTCCAACTGGCCGCTGTACATCGACAAGAAGACCGTGAAGGGCTGGGAGCAGGCCGTCGGCGCGAAGATGCGCTACCTCGAGGACTTCAACGACAACGAGGAGTTCTACGCCAAGGTCCGCCAGCAGCTGGAAGCGGGCCGCGGGATCGGTCGCGACATCGTCGTCCCGACGGACTGGATGGCCGGTCGCTGGATCGAGCGCGGCTACGCGATCCCGCTCGACAAGAAGAACATCCCGAACGCGAAGAACCTGCAGCCGAGCCTGCAGCACCCGCCGTTCGACAAGAACCGCGACTTCACCCTGCCGTGGCAGTCCGGCATCACGGGCATCGGCTACAACCCGAAGAAGACCGGCGGCAAGCTCACGAGCTTCAACGACCTGTTCGACCCGAGGTTCAAAGGCCGCGTGTCGCTGTTCACGGAGTGGCGCGACACCATCGGGCTCCTGCTTGCCGCCGACGGCAAGGACCCGTCGACGGCCTCGAAGGACGACTACCTGGCGGGCATCGCCAAGGTGGACGAGCAGAACAGGAAGGGTCAGATCCGCAAGTTCACCGGGAACGACTACACGAAGGACCTCGCGGCGGGCAACCTCTGGGCCTGCGTGGCCTGGTCGGGCGACCTGGTCCAGCTCAAGGCGGACAACCCGGACCTCGAGTTCCTCGTGCCGGAGGCCGGCGGCATGAGCTGGTCGGACAACATGCTGATCGCCCAGAAGGCGCACTCGCCGTACGGCGCCGAGACGTTCATGAACTACGTCTACGACCCGGAGGTCGCAGCCCAGATCGCAGCCTACGTCAACTACTTCTGCCCGGTGTCGGGGGCGAAGGAGGTGCTCGCGAAGACCGACCCGAAGGCCGCGGAGAACCCGCTGATCTTCCCGGACGAGGCCACGCTGGCCAAGCTGCACGCCTACCCGTCGCTGGGTGCGGCCGCGGACCGCGAGCTCACGGCGACGATGCAGAAGGTCGCCGGGGCGTGAGCGACGGCGCGGCGACGACGCCCGCCGCGCCGCGGCGGGGCGGGCTCAGCCTGCATCGGCGCCGCGCGCTGCTGCCGGCGCTCACGCCCCGGCGACCTTCTGCATCGTCGCCGT
>JBKJRO010000011.1:0-9877 GCA_046594555.1 Solirubrobacteraceae bacterium | reverse complement strand
CTGCTCGACCTCGGCGCGCCGGAGATCATCGTCAACAACGAGAAGCGGATGCTGCAGGAGGCCGTCGACGCGCTGTTCGACAACGGCCGCCGCGGCCGGCCCGTCACGGGCCCGGGCAACCGCCCGCTGAAGTCGCTGTCCGACATGCTCAAGGGCAAGCAGGGCCGGTTCCGCCAGAACCTGCTCGGCAAGCGCGTGGACTACTCGGGCCGCTCGGTCATCGTGTCGGGCCCGTATCTGAAGCTGCACCAGTGCGGCCTGCCGAAGCTCATGGCCCTCGAGCTGTTCAAGCCGTTCATCATGGCCCAGCTCGTCGAGCGCAAGAGCGCGCAGAACATCAAGGCGGCCAAGAAGATGGTCGACTCGCAGATCCCCGAGGTCTGGGACGTGCTCGAGGACGTCATCCACGAGCACCCCGTCCTGCTCAACCGCGCGCCGACGCTCCACCGCCTGGGCATCCAGGCGTTCGAGCCGCTGCTCGTCGAGGGCAAGGCGATCCAGGTCCACCCGATGGTCTGTCACGCGTTCAACGCGGACTTCGACGGCGACCAGATGGCCGTCCACGTCCCGCTCAGCGCGGAGGCGCAGGCCGAGGCGCGGATCCTGATGCTGTCGGCGAACAACATCCTGTCGCCGGCGCACGGTGCGCCGCTGGCCACGCCGACCCAGGACATGGTCCTCGGCGCGTTCTACCTGACGTACGGGCCCGACCCGGACGAGCTGGGCGCCAAGCAGGAACTGCTGGTCGCGAACAAGTGGCCCAAGGCAGAGTCGCGCCCGCGCGTGTTCCGGACCGCCCAGGAGGCCGAGCTCTCGTACGAGGCCGGTGTCGTCAAGCTCCACGACCTGGCCGAGTACCGGCCGATGGGTCGTGACGGCGGGCACGTCCTGACGACCGTCGGTCGGATCATCTACAACGATCGCATCGAGCGGTCGCTGCAGGAGGCCCTGGGCGCGTCGTTCGACGTCGCCGACTACCCGTTCGTCAACCAGCCGGTCCGCAAGCGCGACACGGTCAAGATCATCGACGCGCTCGTGCAGAAGTACGGCGCGGCGGCGGTCTCGATGGTGCTCGACGCGTTCAAGGACCTCGGCTTCCGCTACGCCACGCTGGCCGGCATCACGATCTCCAAGAACGACGTGATCATTCCTCCCAACAAGGAGGAGATCATCGAGCGCTACCAGGGCGAGGTCGATGAGATCCACGAGCAGTACGACATGGGGCTGATCACCCAGGGTGAGCGTCACGAGGCCGTCGTCGACAAGTGGAACGCGTGCACCGAAGAGGTGGCCAACGCGATGGAGGCCAACTTCGACGAGCTCAACTCGATCTACATGATGGCCAACTCGGGCGCCCGCGGGTCGATCAAGCAGATCCGGCAGCTCGCCGGGATGCGCGGCCTGATGGCCAACCCGAAGGGCGAGATCATCGAGCGGCCGATCAAGGCCAACTTCATGGAGGGCCTGTCGGTCCTGGAGTACTTCATCTCCACCCACGGCGCCCGCAAGGGCCTCGCGGACACCGCGCTGCGCACCGCCGACTCCGGGTACCTGACCCGGCGCCTGGTGGACGTGGCGCAGGACGTCATCATCCGCGAGCCGGACTGCGGCACGGACGAGTTCATCACGCTGCCGGTGCTCGATCTGCAGGGCGACCCGAACATCAACCTGCTCGGGCGCTTCGCTGCGGGCGAGCTCAAGACCAAGCGCGGCCGGGTCATCGTCGAGCAGGGCTCCGAGATCGATCGCGAGGAGCTCGCCGAGCTCGTCGCGTCGGTCGACCAGCTCCCGGCCTCGCCCGACGGCGCCGTCCGCGTCGCCCTCCGCTCCGTGCTCAAGTGCCGCGCGGCCACGGGGGTCTGCCAGGCCTGTTACGGCCGCGCCATGGCGACCGGCCAGGTCGCCCAGATCGGCGACGCGGTCGGCATCATCGCCGCGCAGTCGATCGGCGAGCCGGGCACCCAGCTGACCATGCGGACGTTCCACACCGGCGGCGTCGCCGGCGCGGACATCACGCACGGCCTGCCGCGCGTCGTCGAGCTGTTCGAGGCCCGCAAGCCGAAGGGCCTCGCGGAGCTCGCGACCGTCGAGGGGACCGTCGCGATCGAGGAGACCGACAAGAACCTCACCGTCGTCATCACCGACGCGACGGGCGAGGAGCACCGCACGATGTTCCCGCGGCGCACGCGCCTGGAGGTGTCCAACGGCCAGAAGGTGACAGCCGGCGATCAGCTCAACGAGGGCTCGCTGTATCCCCACGACGTGCTCGCCTTCGGCGGCGACACGCAGGGGGCACGCCGCACCCGGACGGAGCAGTACTTCGTCGCCGAGGTCCAGAAGGTCTACAAGTCGCAGGGCGTCGACATCAACGACAAGCACATCGAGCTCATCGTCCGCCAGATGATGAAGAAGGTGCGCGTCGATCAGAAGGGCGACACCGGCTACCTGCCGGGGCAGCTCGTCGACCGCTACGACTTCCTGGCGGCCAACGCGGACGTCAAGAAGGCCAAGGGCGAGACGGCCGAGTTCGAGGAGGTCATCCTCGGCATCACGAAGGCCTCGCTGAACACGGATTCGTTCCTGTCGGCGGCCTCGTTCCAGGAGACCACGAAGGTCCTCACGGACGCGGCGCTCGAGGGCAAGAAGGACTCGCTCGCCGGCCTGAAGGAGAACGTCATCATCGGCAAGCTGATCCCGGCCGCGACGGGGCTCAAGCGCTATCGCCGCATCGAGATCGAGCCGACGGAGCCGCTCCCGCGGGCGGAGGACGTCGTCATGCTCGACTCGGACGAGCTCGCCGCCGAGCTCGGCCTCGCCGACGACGACTTCGTCTCCGGCATGGGCGCCGGGTTCGAGCAGGACCTGTCGACGCTCGAGGAGATCGGCGCGGGCGGTGGCGACACCGGCTTCGCCGAGGAGCTTGCGGGCCTGGACGTGCCGCCGGACGCGTAGTTCCGCACGGAACTCTGAGCGACCCCGGGGACGGGCGCGCCGGGTTGGGTCAGACCGACTCCCCGGGCGCGCCCGTCCCCGGCCCGCTTTGCGCGCGGTTCACCACGGCCCGTCCCAGCGCCGCGCCCCAGCCCGCCCCACCGAGGTGTCGCTTGATGCTGCTGTTCGCGCCGCTACAGGATCCGCGCCCATGCCCGGAGCGCCGCAGCGTGCGCGGCCTCGATGCCGAGGTGGGGGGTCGTGGGCACCAGCAGCGTCGGGCCGGGTCTCGCTGACGCCCATGCCTCGCAGGCGGCGTCGTGCGCGTCGTCGATCCACGCGAGCGGCCGGTCGGGGCCGGCGTGGGCGTCGATCGCGGCGAGCTTCCAGTGGCCGTGGCCGCGGCCGGGGTTGCGGTCGAAGCTCAGGTACGGCAGCGGGCCCGGCAGCCCGAGCATGCCGGGCAGGACCTCGTTGGCCTTCTCCTCCCAGCCCGTGCACCACACGAGCTCGAAGTCCCGGGACAGGAAAAGCAGGTGCTCGGCGGCCGCGGACGAAAGGAAATGCGGCAAACCGTCCACCAGCAGCCAGCGACCCGCTGGACGTTCGTCGGACGGGAATCCGAACAACGAGATGACGCCGTCGACGTCGACGAGGAGCAGTGGTTTCAGCGACATGCAGGGATTTTGCGGATCGGTGGGGGGATGTGGCGCGGCGCCGAACGGTCGACCGCTACCCTTGAACGGCGCGATCTGGTCAACGATCGGGCTCCGCGTGCCGATGACTGGGAGGGTGGTCGGCATCGGAAGCCGACCGGATCGGGACTCCTCTACAGCATGACGCTCCAAATCGGCATTCTCTTCGCGCTGCTCTGCGCAGTGTTCTCCAACCTCGCGTTCTTTTACAAGCATCGCGGGGCCTGCGAGGCACCAAGCGTGGACATCCGCCATCCGCTGCGCTCCGCCGCGGACCTCTGGCGTTCCCGCTGGTTCGCGATCGGCATGGGCGTCGGGCTGCTCGCCTGGGTCATGCACGTCGCGGCTCTCACGCTCGCTCCGCTGTCGGTCGTCCAGGCCGTCGTCGCCGGGGGCGTCGCGCTGATCGCGATCATGGCCGACCGCATCTTCGGCATGGCCGTCGGGCGCCGCCAGTGGTGGGGCCTGGGCTTGACCGCGCTCGGGCTCATGCTGCTCGCCGTCACGATGCCGACCAGCACCGGCGCGCACGACTCCTTCTCGATCGCCGCGATGGTCTCGTTCGAGGCGGTCCTGCTCGGCGTCGGTGGGCTGCTCATCATCGGCCCGCAGGCCGTCGGCGCCCGCGCCGAGCATCACGGCATCGCCCTCGCCGCCGCGTCGGGCGTCCTCTTCGGCGTCTGCAACGTCAGCGTCAAGGCGCTGTCCGGCATCGTCGGCGACGCCGGCCTCATGGGACTCGTCAGCCCCTGGACGGCGGTCGCGCTCGTCGGCTCGTTCGGCGCGTTCTACGCCTCAGCTCGCAGCCTGCAGGACGGCGAGGCCGTCTCGGTCATCGCCATCACGGGCACCGCAGCCAGCATCTCGTGCATCTCGGGCGGCATCCTTGTCTTCGGCGACCCGATGCCGGCCGACACGGTCGGGATCGTCATCCAGGCCATCGCCTTCGTGCTCGTCATCGTCGCCTCGGCTCTGACGCCGGCGCCGCGCGCAGCAGCGGCCCGCCCGGCCGCCGCACCGGCCCCCGCCTGACCCGCGCGCAACGCCGAGTTGTCCGCTGCGGACAACCGGCGAGCGTGCAGTTGCACCACTGGTCGCACCGCCGAAGGCGTGGTCCGGTTACGTTTGTCCAATCCGAACAGCGGACCGACGAGATGGAGAAGGACCCACCCCGATGACGACCACCACGAGCTCGGACCTCCAGGAGCTTGCCCGCCGCCACCTCTGGCTGCACTTCAGCCGCATGGGCGCGTACGACCGCGGCGCCGAGATGCCCATCATCGTCCGCGGCGACGGCTGCTACGTCTGGGACGACCACGGCAACCGGTACCTCGACGCGCTGAGCGCGCTCTACTGCGTGAACATCGGCCACGGCCGAGCCGACATCGCGCAGGCCGGCGCCGACCAGGCCAAGGAGCTCGGGTTCTTCACCAACTGGTCCTACGCCCACCCGCGCTCGATCGAGCTGGCGGCGAAGATCGCGTCGCTGGCACCGGGCGACCTCAACCGCGTCTTCTTCACCAGCGGCGGCGGCGAGTCGGTCGAGAGTGCGCTGAAGCTGGCCCGCCAGTACCACAAGCTCACCGGCAACCCGAACAAGACGAAGCTCATCGCGCGCAACGTCGCCTACCACGGGACGACGCTCGGCGCCCTCAGCGCGACGGGCGTGACCGACCTGCGCACCCCGTTCGAGCCGTTGACGCCCGGCGGCTGTCACGTGCCGAACACGAACCACTACCGCCTCGCCGCCGGCACCGGCCTGGAGATGCTCGCCGATGCGATCGCCGAGCGGATCGAGTTCGAGGGTCCGTCGACGGTCGGCGCCGTGATCCTCGAGCCGGTGCAGAACGCCGGCGGCTGCTTCACGCCCCCCGAGGGCTACTTCCAGCGGGTGCGCGAGATCTGCGACCAGTACGACGTCCTGCTGATCTCCGACGAGGTCATCTGCTCGTGGGGGCGCCTCGGCGAGTGGTTCGGCGCCCAGCGCTTCGACTACCAGCCCGACATCATCACGACGGCCAAGGGCCTGACCTCGGCCTACGCGCCGATGGGCGCGATGATCACGTCCGACCGCCTGATGGAGCCGTTCCTGGAGGGCAACACCTCGTTCACCCACGGGTTCACGTTCGGCGGCCACCCGATGGCCGCGGCGGTCGCGCTCGCGAACATCGCGGCGCTCGAGGACGAGGGCGTGCTGGAGAACGTGCGCGAGAACGAGCACCACCTGCGGTCGATGCTCGAGTCGCTGCGCGACATCCCGATCGTCGGCGACGTGCGCGGCGCCGGCTACTTCCACGCGATCGAGCTCGTCAAGGACCACGAGACGAAGGAGTCCTTCAACCACGAAGAGGCCGAGTCGCTGCTGCGCGGGTACCTCAGCTCGGAGCTCTACAAGCGCGGGCTCATCTGCCGCTCGGACGACCGCGGCGACCCGGTCGTGCAGTTCGCGCCGCCGCTGATCGCCGGCCCGGAGCAGTTCGCCGAGATCGAGGCGGTCATGCGTCCCGTGCTCGAAGAGGCCACGCGCCGGATGGGCGCGCACTGATCGCCTGATGCTGTCGCTGCGGGACGTCATCGCGGACCTTGACGTCGCGGTGCGCGCGGGCGAGGCGAACCTGGACGCGCCCGTGCGCTGGGTCCACATCTCCGAGCTCGCCGATCCGACGCCCTGGCTGTCCGGTGGCGAACTGCTGCTGACGACCGGGATGGGCCTGGACACCCGCGCCCGGCAGCGCGACTTCGTCACCCGCCTTGCCGATCACGGTCTCGCCGGCGTCGGGCTCGGGACCGGGTTCACGCACGCGAAGGTGCCGCGCTCGATGATCGACGCGGCGGCCGATCGCGGGCTGCCGCTGATCGAGATTCCCTACGAGCTGCCGTTCATCGCGCTGACCGAACGGGCCTTCGGCCGGATCGTCAACGAGCAGTACACGCTGCTCCAGCGCTCGATCGCGGCGCAGGAGCGCCTGCAGCGGATCGTCCTGTCGGAGCGGGGGATGGACGCGGTGATCAGCGGGCTGGCCACGCTCGTCGGCGGCGCCGTCCTGCTCTATGACGGACGCGGGGAGCTGCTCGGCCACCGCGTGTTCCGCCGCGAGGTCCCGGACGAGGTCGTCTCGACGCTCGGGGCCGAGCTCGGCGAGCGCTCGCGCCGGGCCGACCCGCGGGCATTCGCCCCGTCGCACCCGGACGTCGCGTCGCGCGCCTTCGCCCTGCCGGTCGCCGCGCCGGACGGCGCCGTGCCGCAGGCGTGGCTCGTCGCCGTGAAGGACGGCGGCGGGCTCGCCGAGATCGACCGCCTGATCCTGCATCAGGCGGTCACCGTGGTCGCGCTCGAGCTGCTGCGCCGCCGCGTCGCCGACACGACGGAGCGCCGGCTTGCCGGGGACCTGCTGTCGGCGGCGATCACGGGCGAGCTGGAGGGCGCCGAGCTCGTGCGGCGACTCGAGCCGTTCGGCCTCGCCGAACGCGTGACCACGCTCGTCCTCGCGGCCGGCGACCGCGACCTCGGCGCCGGCGAGAGCGCGCTGCGCGGGGCGCTCGCGGCCGAGTCGGTGAGCGGGCTCGTCGCCCGCCACGAGCGGTTCGTGTGTGCGCTGATGCCCGGCTTCGCGGACGACGAGCTGTTCGAGCTCGGTGCGCGCATCGCCGGTCGCGTCAGCGCCGCGCTCGGCCGTCGCGTCCCGGCGGGCGCCGGGCGCGCGATGGACGCGACCCGCGTGCGCGAGACCTGGCGCGAGGCGCGCTTCGCGCTCGAGGCGAGCGAGCTCGGCGCCGCCGACCCGCCCGCCCCCGCCGGCGACGGACACGCGAACGGCAACAGCAACGGGAACGGTGCGGCCGCGGCCCCGCCGCCGGTCGCCACCTACCGCGACCTGGGGTCCTTCCAGCTGCTGCTGTCGCTCCAGGACACCGACGCGCTGCGCCTGTTCTGCGACTCGCTGCTCGGCCCGATCGCCTCCGGCGAGGGTCACTACGGCGGCGAGCTGATGCGGTCGCTCGAGGCGTTCATCGAAGCCAACGGGCAATGGGAGGCGGCCGCGCGCCGCCTCTTCTGCCACCGGCACACCCTGCGCTACCGCATCAGGCGCATCGAGGAACTGACGGGCCGCGATCTTGCGAACGCGCGGGATCGCATCGAGTTCTGGCTGGCGCTGCGCGGCAGCGAGCTGGTCGACGTCGCACCGGCCGCCGGCCGGGCGGCGCACGCAGGTCCACCATCGACGAAGGAGTCACCGTGAAGGTCGGCGTCCCCACCGAGATCAAGACGGACGAGTACCGGGTCGCGATCACCCCCTCCGGGGTGCGCGAGCTGACGCAACACGGGCACGAGGTGCTGATCCAGGCCGGCGCCGGCACGGGGTCGGCCATCAACGACGAGGAGTACGTCGCGCAGGGCGCGGCGATCGTGCCCGACGCCGACGCGGTGTTCGCACACGCCGAGATGGTCGTCAAGGTCAAGGAGCCCCAGGCCGTGGAGATCGCGCGCCTGCGGCCGGGCCAGACGCTCTTCACCTACCTGCACCTGGCGCCGGATCCGGGCCAGACGAAGGGCCTGATCGACTCCGGTGCGACCTGCATCGCGTACGAGACGGTCGAGGACGCCCAGGGCCGCCTGCCGCTGCTCGCGCCGATGAGCGAGATCGCCGGGAAGATCGCCACGCAGGCCGGCGCCTTCATGCTGGAGAAGCCGCTCGGCGGTCGCGGACTGCTGCTGGGAGGCGTCCCGGGCGTCGCCGCCGGCAAGGTCATGGTCATCGGCGGCGGCGTCGTCGGCCAGAACGCGGCGCAGGTCGCGCTCGGCATGGGCGCCGAGGTCTACATCTACGACCGCAACATCGACCGGCTGCGCGAACTCGAGCACCAGATGAACTGGCTGGCCTCCACGTGCTTCGCCTCGACGCTGGAGATCGAGCAGCGCCTGCCCGAGATGGACCTCGTGATCGGCGCGGTCCTCGTCAAGGGCGGCAAGGCGCCGCACGTCGTCACGCGCGCGCAGCTGCAGCTCATGAAGCCGGGCGCCGTGCTCGTCGACGTGTCGATCGACCAGGGCGGCTGCTTCGAGACCTCCAAGGCGACGACCCACACCGATCCGACCTATGTCGTGGACGGGGTGACCCACTACTGCGTCGCGAACATGCCCGGCGCGGTGCCGATCACGAGCACGTGGGCGCTGACGAACGCGACGATGCCCTACGTGCTGAAGCTCGCCGACCAGGGCGCGCAGACCGCGCTCGCCTCCGACCCGGGGTTCATGAAGGGCCTCAACGTCGCCGGCGGCAAGCTCACCTACGCCCCTGTGGCCGAGGACCAGGGCCTGGAGTACACGGCGCCCCAGGACGCGCTGGCCGCGATCTGACCGCGACCGGCCCCGCCGAGGGGTGGGCGGGGCTCGGAATCCCCGTCGCTGCTACTCTGCTCCGTCGCATGCCCACGACCAGCCAGCTCATCCGCAAGGGCCGCACGCCCAAGCCGAAGAAGCTCTCCACGCCCGGCCTGAAGTCCGGCAAGGGACGCAAGACGAAGACCGCCGCGCCACAGCGCCGCGGTGTCTGCACACGCGTCTACACCACGACCCCGAAGAAGCCGAACTCGGCGCTTCGCAAGGTCGCTCGCGTCCGCCTGTCCGGCGGCGCCGAGGTGACGGCGTACATCCCGGGTGAGGGGCACAACCTGCAGGAGCACTCGGTCGTGCTCGTCCGCGGCGGTCGCGTCAAGGACCTCCCTGGCGTCCGCTACAAGGTCGTCCGCGGCACGCTCGACGCCGCCGGGGTCAGCGATCGCAAGCAGGCCCGAAGCCAGTACGGCGTCAAGAGGGCCAAGTAGCCCATGCGCCGCAATGCCGCAACGATCCGGACGATCGAGCCGGACCCCGTCCACCGCTCGCGCCTCGTCCAGCAGATCATCAACAAGGTGATGCTCGACGGGAAGAAGTCGACCGCCGAGGCGATCGTCTATGACGCGCTCGCGATCCTCAGCGAGAAGACCGGCAAGGACCCCGTCGAGGCCCTCGAGCTCGCGATCAAGTCGCTCACGCCGGCCCTCGAGGTCCGCTCCCGCCGCGTCGGCGGCGCCACATACCAGGTGCCGGTCGAGGTGCAGCCGCGCCGCTCCCGCACCCTTGCCGTGCGCTGGCGCGTCGAGCAGCTCCATGGCGAGGCGCTGCGCCATCGTCTTCTCGCGACGGTGGCGGGCGAACTCGACGAGCCAGCGCACGGCAAGGGTGCGGGAGCGGCGCGGCTGCACCTCGA
>JBKJRO010000081.1:0-9196 GCA_046594555.1 Solirubrobacteraceae bacterium | reverse complement strand
AGCATCGCCATGAGGTTCGCCGCGAGCAGGACCCACAGCAGCAGGTAGCCGTATGTCGCCCCGCCCGCGATGTTCGTCGCGAAGTTGCCCGGATCGACGTAGGCGATGCAGGCGACGAACGCCGGGCCGAGCACGCCGATCACGGTCCGCGTGCGGCCGCGCGACTGCAGGCGCTCGAGGTCGCTCGGGTCGCGCAGCTTGTGCGATGCCGTCTCCGGGTCCAGGCCGGGTGGTACCGCGCCGCGCTGTTCCGCCGTCTCCATCAGCGCAGCACCTCGACGCGCATCGCCCTGGCCAGGTCGCCGCCGAGCGCCTGCGTCCCACCGGCGAACGCCGCGAACACCGGCCCGTCGAACGGCTGCTTCTCGACGACCTCGAGCAGATCGCCGAGCGCGATCCCCTGATCGGTCAGGTAGCGCAGCATCTGCGGGTCGGTGTCCGAGATCCGCACGAAGCGCCCGCGCTCGCCGACTGCCATCGCCTGCAGCGCGACGGTGTCGCCCTCGTCGATGACCAGGTCGGCCGACGGGATCGGATGGCCGTGCGGGTCGTGGGTCGGGTTGCCCAGGCGCGCGGCGATCAGCGCCTCGAGCTCCTCGGAGATGTGGTGCTCCAGCACCTCGGCCTCGTCGTGGACGCGATCCCACGGCACGCCGAGGTCGGCCAGCAGCAGTTCCAGCAGGCGATGGTGGCGCAGCACCTCGAGCGCGACACGGCGCCCGTCGTCGGTCAGCGCGATGCCCTTGTACGGCCGGTGATCGACGAGGCCGAGTTCGACCAGGCGCTTGGCCATGCCGGACGCGGAGGCGGGCGTGACGCCGAGGCGGTCGGCCAGGGCGTTCGTCGTGACCGTGCCCTCGCCCTCGCGCTCGAGCGCGTAGATCGCCTTCGTGTAGTCCTCGACCGCCGGCGAGAGCCGTGTGACGCCATCCATGACGTCGGATTATGGCATGCCTAACTCTTGAGTCCAGGCGAGCCGAACATTCGTCCGGCCGGACAGCCGCTCAGAGCAGGTCGAGCGCGCGCTCGACGGGCCGCGCCAGCACGGCCCGATCCCCGGCGACCGCGATCGGCCGCTGGATCAGGTCGGGATTGGCCGCCATCAGCTCGAGCAACGCGGCGTCGGCCGGCGCCGCGTCGGTGACGCCGTGCGCCTCGGCGATGCCGCCGCGGGTGCGCAGCGCGTCGCGCGGCGTGATGCCGGCCAGCGCCAGGAGCGCCCCGAGGGTCTGTGCCGTGAACGGCTCGCGGTAGTAGTCGACGGTCCGGTAGGCGACGCCGCGGGCGTCGAGCAGCTCGCGGAGCTTGCGGCTCGTCGAGCACGTCGGCTTCTCGTAGACGGTGAGCATCCGCCCGACGGTAGCCTCGATGGGACGATGTCCGCCACCGCCCACGACGCATGGACCACCGGGGCCGCGCTGGTCGACCGCTCCGAGCGCGGCAAGCTCGCGCTGCTCGGGCCCGCGGCGAAGGCGGCGCTCAACGGCGTGGTCACCAACGAGGTCGAGGCGCTGACGCCGGGCACCGGGCTCTACGCCGCCGTGCTGACGCCGAAGGGCAAGATGGTCGGCGACCTGCGCGTGGTGGACCGTGGCGACGAGCTGCTGCTGGACACCGAGCGACCGGCGCTCCAGGCGGTGTTCGACGTCGTGCGCCACGGCCTGGTCGGCTTCGACGCACACCTCGACAAGCGCACGCTCCAGCGCGGGCTGCTGTCGCTGATCGGGCCGGAGAGCCGCGCGGTCTGCGGGGCTCCGGGCCTGCCGGAGTCCGAGCACGCGAGCGCCACGGCGACGGTCGCCGGGAACGACGTGGTCCTCGTCGCGACCGACCTGGGCGTCGACGTGATCTGCGAGGCCGGCGCCAGCGACGCGGTGCGCACCGCGCTGCTCGCCGCCGGCGCGACGGCGATCGACGCGGCGCAGGCCGAGGTCGCCCGCGTGGAGTCGGGGCGGCCGCGCTACGGCGTTGACCTCGACGACTCGGTGATCCCGCAGGAGGCGGGGCTCAACGACCGTGCGGTGAGCTTCACGAAGGGCTGTTACATCGGGCAGGAGACCGTCGCGCGACTCTTCTACAAGGGCAAGCCGAACCGCCACCTGCGCGGCCTGCGCCTGAGCGGACCGGCCGCCGCCGGCGCGGCCCTCCACGCCGGCGACCGCGTGGTCGGCACGCTGACGAGCGTCGTGCACTCGCCGCGGCTCGGCGACGTCGGCCTCGCACTGGTGCGCCGCGAGGCCGAGCCCGGCGCGACGGTGACCGTCGGCGACGGTGACGCCACCGCGGTCGTCGTCGAGCTGCCGTTCGGCTAGGCCGCCGCGAGCGCGGCGGGCGCGGCGCCCGAGCGTTCCAGCCAGCGGGCGACCGCCTCGCGACCCACGCCCCCGTCGAGGTCCAGCGCGTAGGGCTCGTTCGACGCGGCCCAGGTCGCCACCGTCCGCGCCTCGGAGATCTCCTCGGCGCGCAGCGGCTCGTCGCGGCGGCGCAGCGCCGCGCCGGTGCGGTTGAGCAGCTCGTCCAGGCCCGGCAGCGGCCCCCAGTCGGCGACGCGCCCGCCCGCGATCCAGAACAGCTCGAACGCCGACCCGTCGGGTGCGTCGGCCAGCAGCAGGCGCGCCCCGGACTCGACCGCGGTCAGCCCCTCCCCCGTGCGCCGCAGCAGCACCTCGATGCGCGCGCGCCGGCGCCGCAGCCACGCCGCGCGCTCGTAGTGCCGCGCGGCCGACGCCGCGTCCACGAGGCCGTCGACATGCGTCAGCAGCGCGGTCCCTCCGCCCGGTCGCGTCAGCACCGCGAGCGCCTCGTCCACGCGCCGGCGGTAGAGGTTGGGATCAAGGTCACCCAGGCACGGCGACAGGCAGCGGCCCATCTGCCCGTAGGCCGACGGATGCGTGCGACGCGGCAGGCGGCGCCCGCACGAGCGCAGGCCGAACAACGACACCAGCTGCTCCAGCAGCTCGGACGCCACGGGCCGCCCGCGGATCGGGCCGACGTTGACCGCCGGCGCGGGCGCCGGCTCGCGGCCGAGCTCCAGGACCGGGAACGCGATGTCCAGCCGGCAGCGCAGCCAGAGCCAGTCGTCGACGGGCTTCATCCGCGTGTTGCCCGGCGGGCGCAGCTCGCGGACCAGGCGCTGCTCCAGCACGAGCGCGCCGAGGTCGGAGATCGTGCGGTGGTGCTCGACCGTCTCGGCGCGCGCGGTCCACGCCGCCGGCCGCGACGACGGCGCGAAGTGCGCGCGGACGCGGCTGCGCACGCGCACCGACTTGCCGACGTACAGGACCTGGCCGGCCTCGTTGCGCACGACGTAGACGCCGGGCGTGTCGGCGAGGTCCCCCAGCTCGGGCATCCGCCGCCGCGTTCCGGGGCGCAGCGGCGCGCCGTCGGTCGCCGCGGCGCGCGGGCGGGCGCGGCGCCTGGGCGCGAGCAGCTCGAGCGCGTCGCCGACCGTGGGCGCGCTCGCCGACAGGCGCGGGAACAACGCGCAGAACACGCGCGCGCAGGTCTCCGCATCAGCGAGCGCGCGGTGCGCGACCTCGACCTCGATCCCGAGCGAGACGGCGAGCAGCCCGAGCTTGCGCTGCCGCACGAGCGGCGCGCACCGGCGCGCGAGCGCCACGGTGCACAGGACCGGCGGATCGGGCCACTCGAGGTCCGCGCGCGCGAACGCCTGCTGCAGCACGCGGCGATCGAACGCGGCGCTGTGCGCGACGAGCACGCGCCCGTGCAGGAGGTCGGCCAGCTCGGGCAGGCCGGCCTCAGCGGGCGGCGCCTCGTCGACCATGTCCTGCGTGATGCCCGTGTAGCGCTGGATCATCCGCGACAACGGGCGCTCGGTCCGGACCAGCGTCTCCCAGCGCTCGTGCAGCTCGCCGCCGCCGACGAGCACCGCGCCGACCTCGGTCAGCTCGCACGCCTCGCCGCCGAGTCCGTTGGTCTCGGTGTCGACGACGAGGAACTCCGCGGTGGCGAGCGGCACGTGCAGCACGACCCGAGGTCTACGCCGCTCGCTGGACGCCGTGCAACGCCGCGTGCGCCGCCGCCGCGGCGCTGAGCCGATGACGAACCTGTTACCGGCGGCGCGCTACGGCCGACCGGGTGGTTACAGTCAGATGCACCGGCGATCGGAGGCACAGATGACCATCACCGTCCCCCAGAAGGACCAGGCGCTCGAAGAGCGCACTCGCGAAGCATGGCAGCGCTATGCAGATCGCGTCCGCGGCCTCACGGGCGCCGAGTACGAGCGCGCCGAGCGCGAGTCGTGGGATGAGCTGCAGGCCGACCTCGCCGCGTTCGCGGCCGATCGCGCGCTCGCCGAGATCGACGCCGTCTGAGTCCGCGCCGCACCTGCGTGACGGCGCTCCGGTGACGGGGCGCCGGTTGCACCCCCCGGGCGCTCGGGTAGGGTGCGCATCGCGGCACCTCGCCGCGCCGGTTCCAAGGATGAGCAGCGGTATGCGCAAGATCTCGGTGGGGGCGTTCGCGATGATCGCCTGCCTCGGCGTGGCCGCGTGCGGGACCAAGCAGCGCGAGAACCTCAACCGGCCGCCGGCCGCCATCGTGCTCAGCGCCGCCATCACGCCGGCGCGGATCTCGGTCTCGCCCACCCGCGCGGGCTCCGGCCCCGTCACGCTCGTCGTGACGAACCAGACCGCCTCGTCGCAGCAGCTCACGTTCGAGTCCGCGACCGGGGCGACGCACGCGATCCGCCAGCAGACCGGCCCGATCAACCCGCAGGACACGGCGACGCTGAGGGCCGAGGTCTCCCCCGGCAGCTACCTCGTGCGCGTCACCGGCGACGGCATCAGGCCGGCGAAGGTCGTCTTCGGCCCTGAGCGGCCGAGCGCGCAGAACGACCTCGACATCCCGTAGCTCGGTGCAGCCGGGCCGGGTGGTCGGCGGGGCGCGATCGCGCTGACTCGCCGGCGCATCGAACCCGCCTCCCGCGGGTTCGATGGACGTCGCCGGCGAGCAGCGCGACGCGCCCCGCTGCGCCCGGCGCGGTTGGCACCTCGTACTCCGGCTTCGTGGTGTTCTGTGTCGCACACCACACACGCAACCATCGCGCGGTTGCAATACTTCCAGCTGTGCAATCAATTGCCGCAGCACCGAAGACCGCCACGCCCAAGCGCGTCGCGACCGCGATCCTCGACCTCTGGCAGCACCTCATGCACGGCAGCGGCGGGCGCCTGTTCCAGGTGATCGAGGAGCTCGACCTGTCGCTCACGCAGATGAAGGTGCTCGGCGCGCTCGGGATCGCCGAGAAGGAGCCGTCCGTCAAGGGCGTCTCCGAGGGCGTCGGCTGCTCGCTCCCCAACGCCAGCCGCGCCGTCGAGACGCTGCAGCAGCGCGGATGGGTCGAGCGGCGCGAGGACGCCGACGACCGCCGCGTCAAGCGCCTGCGCATCACCCCGGCCGGGCGCGATGCCCTGCAACAGATCAACACCGCCCGCCTGGAGGGCATCGAGGAGTACGCCGCCTCGATCAGCCCCGAGCAGCGCACCGCCCTGCTCGCCGCGCTGACCGCCCTCCCCCACGCCGAGGACCCGCGATGAACGCCACGATGCCGTCGATCAACGAGGACCACCGCCGCTGGTACACGCTCGGCGCGATGTGCTTCGCGCTGTTCATGGTGATGCTCGACAACACCGTCGTGAACGTCGCGCTCCCGTCGATCCAGCGCGACCTGGACGTGTCGATCAGCAACCTCATATGGACGGTCAACGCGTACACGCTGACCTTCGCCGTCCTGCTCGTCACCGGCGGGCGCCTGGGCGACATCTTCGGCCGGCGGAGGGTCTTCCTCGCCGGCGTCGTGATGTTCGGCGCGTCGAGCCTGTTCATCGCGTTCGCGCAGACCGATGTGTGGCTGATCGGCGGCCGCGCCGCGCAGGGCGTCGGTGCCGCGTTCATGATGCCCGCGACGCTGTCGATCATCTCCAACGCCTTCCCGCCCCACGAGCGCGGCAAGGCGATCGGCACCTGGGCCGGCGCGAGCGCGATCGCCCTCGCCATCGGCCCGGTCGTCGGCGGCTTCCTCGTCGAGAACGTCTCCTGGCAGTCGATCTTCCTGATCAACGTCCCGGTCGCCGTCATCGCCGTCGGCGTGACCCTGTGGGCGACCCGCGAGTCGCGCGACGAGAGCGCCCCGCGCGTCGTGGACATCCCGGGCGTCGCCACCCTCAGCCTCGGGCTCGGCGCGATCGTCCTGGCACTCGTCGAGGGCAACGTCTGGGGCTGGGGGTCGGCGCGGATCGTCGGCCTGTTCGCCGCCGGCGTCCTGTCGCTCGTCGCCTTCGTCGTCATCGAGCAGCGCAGCGCCGCGCCGATGGTCGACTTCGCGTTCTTCCGCTCGCGCTCGTTCCTGGGCGCGAACCTCGTCGCCTTCATCGTCAGCTTCGCGATGCTCGCGATGTTCTTCTTCCTCGCCCTGTACCTGCAGAACGTCCGCGGCTACTCGCCGCTGGAGGCGGGCGTGCGGTTCCTGCCCTCGACGCTCGTCATCATCGTCGCGGGGCCGATCGCCGGTCGCCTGGCGGACCGGATCGGACCGCGGATCCTGATGGCCGCGGGCCTCGTGTGCGTCTCGATCTCGCTGTTCTGGCAGGGCCACCTCACCCCCACGACCCCCTACGGCTCGCTCGCCGGCGCGTTCGTGGTCATGGGCCTGGGCATGGGCCTGGTGATGTCGCCGATGAGCACGGCTGCGATGAACGCGGTCGACCAGGCCAAGGCGGGCGTCGCCTCCGGCGTCCTGTCGATGAGCCGGATGGTCGGCGGCACCTTCGGCGTCGCCATCGTCGGCGCGCTGATCAGCGGCCTGGGCCGCTCGCACCTGCAGGACCTGCTCCCGCGTGCGTCCGGCGCCCAGATCGACCGCCTGACCGGAGCGCTCGCCAACGGCGGCGCAGGCATCCCCGGCCCGGCCGGCAGCGCGGTACAGACGGCGTTCGTGGACGCGATGAACACCAGCCTGCGCGTCGGCAGCCTCGTCGCGCTGACCGGTGCGGTCGTCGCCTGGCTGCTCATCGCCGACCGGCCCGAGCAGCCCCAGGCGCAGCGCGTCGCCGACGACGTGCCGGACGCCGCGCCCGAGCCCGCCCGAGCGGTCATCGAACCCGCCGGCGCCTGATCCCGGCCGCGTCCGCCGCGGCCTCTAGCGTCGCGGCGGTGGAGGTCTTCGACACGCTGGACGCCACGGGCATCCGCGCGGCGCTCGACCGCGGCGAACTGCTGTGGGTGGAACTGCTCGATCCTTCGCCCGAGGCGGTCGAGCAGGCCGGTGAGCTGTTCGGCCTGCACCCGCTGGCGATCGAGGACACCCAGAACTTCGGCCAGCGCCCCAAGCTGGACGACTACCCCGGGTGCGTCCTGCTCGTGTTCCACGGGGCGGCGTCCGACGACGACGGCCTGCCGCGCACGATCGAGGTGCACCTGTACATCACCGCCCACGCGGTCCTCACCGTCCGCCGCCGCGACATCCCGGGCCTGGCCGAGGCCTGCCGGCGGGTGCGTGAGCGCGAGATCGCGACGACCGAGGAGGCGCTGTATCGCGTGCTGCACGCGCTCGCCGACAGCTTCGGGGCGCCGCTGCGCACGGTCGAGGCCGAGCTCGACGAACTCGAGGACCGCGCCCTGGACGACCCGCGGCCCCAGATGCGCCGCCGCCTGCTGGCGATCAAGCACGCGCTGCTGATGCTGCGCCAGGTCGTCGAGCCCCAGCGCGACCTGCTCGCCTCGCGCCGCGATGTGATCGAGGACCTCCCCGGATTCACGGACGACGGGACCCACGACTACCTGCGCGACGTCCACGACCACCTGGCGCGGACGACGCAGGAGATCGAGTCGGTCCGCGAACTGGTCGCCAACGCGCTCGACCTGTACCTGTCAACGGTCTCCAACCGCCTCAACGAGGTGATGAAGCGGCTCACCGTCGTCGCGACGATCTTCCTGCCGCTGACGTTCCTCACCGGCTTCTTCGGCATGAACTTCGGCTGGCTCGTGCAGAACATCACGGGCGCGGCGACGTTCTGGCTGCTCGGCGTCGGGTCGACGCTGACCGCGGGGCTGGCGATGTGGGCGATCTCGGCCAAGCTCGAGCGCTCGGCGGCGGCCGCCGACCTGGAACGCCGCGGACGGGGAACCGTCCGGGCGGCGGGCGATCCTCCGTCCTCATGATCATCGCCACCATCACCGCCTACAAGCTGCTGCTCGCCGCGCACATCCTCGCCGCCGTGCTCTGGGTCGGCGGCGGTGCCACCCTCCACGTCATGGGCCGCATCGCCAAGAAGTCCGGCGACCGCGAGCGGATGAACCAGTTCTCCAAGGACGCCGCGTACATCGGCCCGCGCCTGTACGCCCCACTCTCGATCGTCCTGCTGCTCGTCGGCTTCCCGCTGGTGGACAAGGCGGGCTACGACATGTCGGACGCGTTCATCTCGATCGCGCTCGCCGGCTGGGTCATCTCATTCCTGATCGGGATCCTCTACTACTCGCGGGCCGACAAGAAGCGCGAGGCGATCGTCGCGAGCGAGGGCGTCGGGTCCGACGCGTTCCTGGCGAGCTACAAGCAGGTCGCGACGGTCAACTCGATCGAACTGCTGATCCTCGTCCTCGTCGTGCTCGACATGGCCCTCAAGCCGGGCCTGTAGGGCCGGCAACACCGCAGAGCGGCCGGGACCGTAGTATTCGGCCCTCGCGGGCGCCGTCGCCCGCCGTCTGCCGCCGTCCGATCCGAGAGGTTTCCGCATCCCATGGCCGTTGATCTGAACGAGGTCTCCACCGTGTCCACCCAGCCCGGCGAGCTGCCCGCGACGATGGCCGCGTGGGTCATCCGCGAGGACCGCCTCGGCGAGCCCACCGACGCCTTCAAGCTCGAGGAGATCGAGGTGCCGGAGCCCGGCGCCTTCGAGGTCATCGTCCGCGTGATGGCCGCCGGCGTCAACTACAACAACGTCTGGGCCGCCCTGGGCAAGCCCGTGTCGGTCATGAAGTACGGCGACCACCCGGAGTACGGCCACCACATCGGCGGCTCGGATGCCTCCGGCGTCGTGTGGAAGGTCGGCGACGGCGTCACCCGCTGGAAGGAGGGCGACGAGGTCATCATCCACTGCAACCAGGCCTACTACGAGGACGACGAGGTGCCCGGGCTCGACCCGCTCGTCGCGCCGAGCCAGCAGATCTGGGGCTATGAGAC
>JBKJRO010000069.1:0-4640 GCA_046594555.1 Solirubrobacteraceae bacterium | reverse complement strand
CAGACGATCGCGGGTGCCGCGTGTTACGACGACGCCGGCAACTACCGCCAGGGCGGCACCGTCCAGCGCGACGCGTCGTTCAAATGGACGAGCGTCTACGACCCGATCCACTTCACGCAGTCCCAGCTCAAGCTGGTCGGCCCGATCAACATCGGTGTCGCCAAACCGGAGGACCGCACCGTCTCCGGAACGTGGTCGCGGGCCGATCAATGTCACACGTACGGCGGCCAGCTCACCGATACCGAGGACGTGGGCGGACCCTCGACGACCGGCACGTTCGCGCGCGGGAAGCTCGACGGCGACGCCGTCCTCTTTCAGGTCGACGCGATGTCCATGCTCGGCGACCCGGTCCGCAAGCCCCTGCGATTCCTCGGCGGGCACCTGACGCCTGACGGTAAGACGCGATTCGGGCCCGAGTTCCCGGGGATCGGCCTGACGAACAGCCTGGTCGCGACGATCAAGGTTCCGCTGAAGGATCTGCGCGCCCTGAATGTGGGTGCCGGCGGCAAGTCGGTCATCCCGCTCCGCGGACCGATCGCCCCGTGGACCTTCACGGGCTTCGAAGAACCTGTCGAGACCGTGAAGTGGACCGGCACCGCCACCGTCGAGCCGGCGTGCGCTCCCAATCTGCCGATCGGGCCGGGGTACGACGAGATGACCGCGGCGATGAAGTCGGCGCTGAAGCGGCTCTACGCGCAGCTTGAACGCGTCAAGGCGTGCTACCGGTTCACGATCGGATACCGGGACCAGAAATATCAGGACGAACTGCGCGACCGCTGGCACGGCATCGCCGACAAGCAGGGCAGCAAGGACGACCGCACGTTTGACCAGGTCTGCGCCGCGGTCAACGCCGCGGGCTTTGCTCAATGCCCGGTGATGGTCCACAAGGCATGGCGCGACAGCGACGGCGACGCGTTCGGCGGCCCTGCCAAGGTTTCACGCCACACCGCCGGACAGGCCGCCGACATCACGGTCCTCTGGCCACCGGCCTACCAGCGCGATGTCTCGCGCTACCAGGTGGCCGCCCGCGGCGCAGGCCTGTGCGGCCCCCCCAAGGGTGACCCCGTGCACGTCGAGCTGCCCTACGTCAAGGACAGCGGCCCCGAGAAGGGCAAGGTCCGCTGCTGGTTCCCGCCTGGTCCGGCGCCGGGCAGCGGCTGATCCATTGGAGCACCCGATCGTGTCCTGCGACGACGGCAGGTCGGGTATGTTCCGTGCGTGCGGGTCTGCTGTGTCTGATCCCGCCAGATCCTCCGATGAAAGAGGTGGCCCGTGACCCGACGTACCCCGACGCTGTGCCTCGCTGCTGCGGTCGGCTTGTCGCTCGCTGCCGCGAGTCCCGCAGGCGCACGCGTGCCGACGGTCAAGCCGCTGACGATCGTGCCGGGCGTCTCGATCGGCGGTCTCAAGGTCGGAATGTCGAAGGCGAAGGCGGTGGCCGCCTGGGGCAAGCCTGACGCCTGCAGCACGGATCAGTACAAGACGACGACGTGCGAGTACCGGCCCAACGGATCCGTCGCGAAGGACTCCTCCCCGATGAACTACCCGGTCGCCGCGTTCAAGCTGCGATCCGGCAAGGTGATCACCGTCTCGGTGGGGACGACCCCGAACAAGGCGGTCGCGACGAAGCTGATGCGCCTCAAGACGAGCAAGAAGATCAGGCTCGGATCAAAGCTTCCTGACGCCCGCCGTGCGTACGGGCTGCCCGCCGGCTCCGGTGGTGAGGCAGGCATCACGCGTGCCCTCGTCAAGCAGAACAAGCGCTGCACCCTGTTCTACGCGCCGCTTGCGACCACGGCTGCGCCGGGAGCGAGTATCGAGTCGATCGAGGTGGGCTTGTGCACCTCCAATAACGGGTACGACGGCGGGCTCTAGCGGTGCGACGGGCGCGCAGCCGGTACGGCACGTTCGCGCCTCGGCTCGTCACGCTGGTGGTGCTCGCGGCGCTCGCCGCGTTCCCGCAGGCCGCCGGTGCTTCGACGGCCTCGTTGAGCGGGGGCGTGCTGACGATCACCGCGGGGCCCGGCGAGACCAATGCCGTCGTCCTCTCCAGCGGCAACGCCAACCCGCTGTGGGTGGACGACAGCGCGGGCGTCACGCCCGGTGCCGGTTGTGAGGCCGCAGCTGCATCGACGCGGGTCTTCTGCTTCCTCGGGCCAGCCGGGCTGTCCGCCGCAAGCGTCGTCGTCGTGCTCGGCGACGGCAACGACAGCTTCACCGCCGACAGCGCGGGCACGTACGTGACGACGATCACCGCCGACGGCGGTCCCGGCGACGACGCGATCACCGGGGGCTACGGCAACGACGTCCTTCGCGGCGGCGACGGCAACGATGTCCTCGGCGGGTCCGGCGGCGAGGACCAGGTGTTCGGCGAGGCGGGCGATGACACCGTCCGCGGTCACGCTGGTGCCGATACGGTCAGCGGAGGCCCCGGGCTGGACCTCATCGAGGGCGACGGCCAAGGGATCTACGGCAACGGCGGCAGCGACACGATCGACAGCCGCGACGGCGAGCGCGACAGGGTCACCTGCGGCCTGGGGGCCGACTTCCTGACGGCCGACCTCGCCGATGTCATCGAGACCAGCGAATGCGAATCGGTCGACACCGCGGGCGGCGCCGGTCCGGCACCCGGTCCGTCGCCTGCTCCAACGGCTGATCTGACCCCTGTCGTAGCGATGGTGGCGGCGCCGGGATCAAAGCTGTCGAAGCTGGGCTCCAAGGCCGGCCCGACATTCCGATTCAGCGTCTCGGGGCCGTGCGTCGCAGTCGTCAAGCTCACGGTCGCGGCCGCCGAGGCCCGGCGGGCGAAGCTGGGGCGCGGTGCCGTGACGCTGATGCGCGACAGCGCTGCGGTACCCGAAGCCGGTACGTTCGAGGGCACGCTCGGCCTGCCGGCCAAGTACCGGCGCAAGCTGCGCTCCCTGAGACGCCTGACGACCACGCTCACGCTCTCGTGCTCGAGCGGCGGAAAGACAGGGCGCATCAGCACCAAGGTCACCTTCAGGCGGTAGTCCCAAGCCGTCGCAGGAGAGCGGCGCAGGCTCACGCGGAGACTGCCGGACCACTCGCTCGGATACCCTCGGCCGCATGGCTCGAGCCGCGTTCGTGACAGGGGGATCGGGGTTCATCGGAGGTGCGCTGGTGCGGCGGCTGGTCGCCGACGGCTGGCGCGTCCGCGCCCTGGCCCGCAGTGACGCCTCCGCCAAGGCGGTCGCCGCCAACGGCGCCGAGGCGGTCCGCGGCGACCTGGAGGACGTCGGCGCGATGGCCGACGGCGCCCGCGGCTGCGACGTCACGTTCCACTGCGCCGCGCACCTGGGCGAGTGGGGGAGGGCGGAGGACTTTGAGCGCGGCAACGTCCAGGGGACGACGAACGCGATCGAGGCCTCGCGCCGCGCCGGGGTGCAGCGCTTCGTCCACGTCGGGACCGAGGCCGCGCTGCTCGACGGCGAGCCGCTCGTCATGGTCGACGAGCACGCGCCGCTGAAGCCGGATTCGCCGGCGCTCTACTCGGCCAGCAAGGCGCAGGCCGAGGCCGCGGTGCTCGCCGCGTCGAGCCCGGAGCTGGAGGCCGTCGTCGTTCGCCCGCGCCTGGTCTGGGGCCCCGGCGACACGACGGTGCTGCCCGAGCTGGTGGCCGCGGTCAAGGCCGGGAAGTTCGCCTGGATCGGCGGCGGGCGCCACCTGACGTCCACCACGCACATCGACAACGTCGTCGAGGGCCTCGTCCTCGCCGCCGAGCGCGGCGTGAGCGGCGGCGTCTACTTCGTCACCGACGGCGAACCGGTCGAGTTCCGCGACTTCGTCACGCGCTGGCTGGCGACGGCCGGCGTGGAGCCCGGGAAGCGCAACGTCCCGGCGCCGCTGGCCCGGGTTCTTGCGGGCGCCGGCGAGCGGACCTGGCGCGCGCTGCGCCTGAAGGGTCAGCCGCCGATCACGCGGCTCGGCGTCTGGCTCTCCTCGCTGGAGACGACGATCGACATCAGCCGCGCGCGCGAGGAGCTGGGATACGCGCCGCTGCGCGGCATCGACGAAGGGCTCGCCGAGCTGGCGGCCCAGGGGGTGAGGGCATGAGGATCGCCGTCGGAGCCGATCACGCCGGCTTCACGCTGAAGGAGCACATCAAGGCGACGCTGCAGGCCGCCGGCCACGAGGTGGTAGACGTCGGAACAGACTCGACCGAGTCGGTGGACTACCCGCAGTACGCCGCGGCCGCCGCGCGCCTCGTCGCCTCCGGCGAGGCCGAGCGCGGCGTCATCGCCTGCGGTTCGGGCGTCGGCGTGGCGATGGTCGCCAACAAGGTCCACGGCATTCGCGCCGTCGACGGCCACGATCCCGACGAGGCCGAGCTGTCCCGCCGCCACAACGATGCCAACGTGCTGACGCTCTCGGGCTCCCGGCTGGACGCCGCGCAGGCGGACGCGATCGTCGAGCGGTTCCTGGCGACGGCGTTCGACGGCGGGCGTCACGCGCGCCGCGTCGACCAGATCACCGAGCTCGACACTCCAGGCTGAGCCCGGCGGTACCATCGCTCGAACCATGCCCGAGCTCCCCGCAGACTGGTTCAACCGCCCGCTTGCAGAGGTCGACCCGGCGATCGCCGAGGTCCTCGCGCAGGAGCTGGGCCGCCAGCAGCGCAC
>JBKJRO010000015.1:0-17037 GCA_046594555.1 Solirubrobacteraceae bacterium | reverse complement strand
CGCGTCGGCGAACTCCGGGTCGGTCATGATCGTCGCCGGGTTGGAGTTGACGAGCACGACCTCGTAGCCCTCCTCGCGCAGCACCTTGCAGGCCTGCACGCCGGAGTAGTCGAACTCCGCCGCCTGCCCGATGACGATCGGACCGGAGCCGATGATGAGGATCTTGTGCAGGTCGTCGCGGCGCGGCATCAGGCAGGGGCCCCCGTCCGGCCGAGTCCGGCCAGGAAGTCGTCGAAGAAGTGCAGGGCGTCGTTGGGCCCGGGTCCGGCCTCGGGGTGGTACTGGACCGTGCCGCCGGGCACGTCGAGCAGCGTCAGGCCCTCGACGGTGCGGTCGTAGAGGTTCACGTGGCTCAGCTCCGCCGCGCCGAAGTCGGTCTCCCAGCGCACCGGCTCGTCGGCCTCCACGCGCAGTCCCCCATCCGGCGCCGCGACGGCGAAGCCGTCGTTCTGCGAGGTGATCTCGATGTGGCCGGTCCGCAGGTCCTTGACCGGGTGGTTGCCGCCACGGTGCCCGAAGGGCAGCTTGAACGTCTGCAGCCCGACCGCGCGGCAGAGCAGCTGGTGGCCGAGGCAGATGCCGAAGACGGTCCGCGTCCCGACGACCGCGCGCACGGTCTGCACGATGTCGTCCAGCGCCGCCGGGTCCCCCGGGCCGTTGGCCAGGAAGACGGCGTCGGGGTCGTTCGCCAGCAGCGCCTCGGGAGCGACGGTGCAGGGGTGCAGCTCCAGGCGCGCGCCGCGCGAGACGAGGTTGCGGACGATCGAGAGCTTGATGCCCGTGTCGATGACCGCGATCAGCGGGCCGTCATTCTGCGCGCCATGGAACGTGACGGTGTCCGGCGTGACCGTCCGCGCCAGGTTCTGCCCGCTCATCGCCGGCTCGGCCGCGACGCGCTGACGCGCATTGGCCGCCGACGTCGTGCCGGCGAAGATCCCGCCGCGCATCGCGCCGGCGCTGCGGATGTGGCGCACCAGCGAGCGCGTGTCGACGCCGGTGATCGCCGGGACGCCGCAGTCGGTCAGCCAGTCCAGCCAGCCGCGTTCGGCGGACGGCGCGTCCTCCTGGTTGACGGCTGCGCGCATGATGACCCCGCGCGCGTGGGCGCGATCGGACTCCATCGCGGGCGTGCTGACGCCGTAGTTGCCGATGTGCGGATAGGTGAAGGTGATGATCTGCCCGGCGAACGACGGGTCGGTCACCGACTCCTGGTAGCCGGCCATGCCGGTCGTGAAGACGACCTCCCCGGCCGCCTCCGGCTCGGCACCGCAGAGCTCACCGTCGAACCGCCTGCCGTCCTCGAGCAGGACGTATCCCGGGCGCATCACTTCACCAGCCTCTGAATCGTCTTGAACGCCTCGCCGCCGGCGGCGCCGAGCAGCTCGAACAGCGCCATCTCCACGCTGGAGGTCGTGGCGCCGGCCGCCTCCATCCGCCGCAGTCCGACCGCGCGATTCGCGGCCGTGCGCGAGGACACCGCGTCGGTGACGACGTGCACCGCGGTCCCGCCCGCGAGCAGGTCCAGCGCCGTCTGGGTCACGCAGACGTGCGCCTCGATGCCGCAGAGGATCGCCTGGTCGCGCCCGCCGAGCGCGAAGCCGTCGGCCCGCGACGCCGCGAAGACCGTCTTCGGCAGCCGCTCGACGCCCTCCAGGTGCTCGAGCAGCTCGGGCACCGTGTCGCCCAGGCCGCCCGGGTACTGCTCGGTCACGACGATGGGAACGTCCAGGGCCCGGGCGCCCTGGATCAGCGCGGCGCTCGCGTCAACGACGCCGTCGAACTCGTCGATCGCGGGCCGGAACGCCTCCTGGATGTCCACGACGACGACGATCGCCCGCGCCGGGTCGAGCCGCTCGGATGCCCGGGCCACTAGGCCTGCGCCCCCAGCTCGGGCGCGGCGGTGACGGCGAAGCCGCGCTCGCGGTAGGCGACGGCGCCACCCGCGACGGTCAGCAGGACGCGGCCGCGCAGCGTGCGGCCCGCGAAGCAGCAGTTCGCCGACTTGCTCTCGTACCCGTCCTCGCCGACGACCCACTCCGCCTCGAGGTCGATGAGGCAGAGGTTCGCCGGTGCGCCCGGCTCGATGCGCGGCACCGGGAGGTCCAGCGTGCGCCCGCCGACGGTCATCCGCGTGACGAGGGTGCCGAGGTCCAGCACGCCGGGCAGCACCAGCTCGGTGTGGAGCGCGGCGAACGCGGTCTCCAGCCCGGTCGTCCCCATCGGCGCCTGCTCGAACGGGACCTCCTTCTCATCGCGCGCGTGCGGGGCGTGATCGGTGGCGACGCAGTCGATCGTCCCGTCGCGCAGGCCGTCGATCAGCGCGCGGCGGTCGTCCTCGGTCCGCAGCGGCGGGTTCATCTTCATGCTCGTGTCGAGCGTGCGCACGGCCTCGTCGGTGAGGCAGAGGTGGTGCGGGCTCGCCTCTGAGGTGACCTGCCAGCCCCGCGCCTTGGCTGCCGCGACGGCCTCGACCGACAGCCGCGCGCTGAGGTGCTGCATGTGCACGCGGCCGCCCTCGAACCCGGCCAGCTCGGCGTCGCGCGCCACCATGGTGGACTCGCTGGCCGACGGGATGCCGGCGACCCCGAGCATCGCGCTCACGGTGCCCTCGTGCATCGCGCCCCCGGCCGAGAGGCTGGGATCCTCCTCGTGCAGGGCGAGCACCCCGCCCGCGAGCTTCTGGTACCGCAGCGCGCGCAGCAGCATGCCGGCGCTGACGAGCGGGCGCCCGTCGTCGGTGAAGCCCAGCGCGCCGGTCTCGCGGAGCGCGACCATCTCGGTCAGCTCGCGGCCGTCGAGGCCCGTCGTGATCGCCGCGAGGAAGCCGACCGGGATCCGCGCGTGGTGCGAGGCCGCGTCGCGGAGCGAGCGCAGGACGGAGGCCGAGTCGACGACCGGGTCGGTGTTCGGCATGCCGACGACCGCGCAGTAGCCGCCCGCGGCCGCGGCCCTGGTCCCGGTCTCCAGGTCCTCCTTGTGCTCCTGCCCGGGCGTGCGCAGGTGGACGTGCGGATCGACGAAGGCTGGGAACAGCGCGCGCCCCCCGGCGGCGATGACCTCCACGCCCGCGGGCTCGGCCAGCGATCCGGCGGGGCCGATCTCCGCGATCTCGCCGCCCCGGACGAGGACGTCGAACGCGCCGTCGAGCCCGGTTCCCGGGTCGAGGACGCGCGCGTCGCGCACGAGGAGGTCGGCGGGCGTGACGGGCGCGCGGACGAGTGGGTCGGCGACGGGGTGGCTCATGCGGGCGTGGGCTCCAGGACGGGCTCGCCGGCGCGCCGGCCGGCCAGGACCTCGTACAGCACCGCCATCCGCACGACGACGCCAGCGGCGACCTGCTCGAGGATCAGCGACTGCGGCGAGTCGACCACGTCGCCGGAAAGCTCGACGCCGCGGTTGACGGGCCCGGGATGCATGAGCAGCTGGCGGGCCGACAGCCGGCGGCCGTCGATCTGGTAGACGGCGGCGTACTCGCGCAGACTCGGGACGAACGCCTGCTCCATGCGCTCGTGCTGCATGCGCAGGGCGTAGACGACGTCGGCGTCGTGCAGGTCGTCGAGCGTCGTGCGGACCTCGACGCCGAGCGCCTCGATGCCGCGCGGGATCAGGGTCGGCGGCCCCGCCAGCGTCACGCGGGCCCCCATCTTCTGAAAGGCGAGGATGTTCGACCGCGCGACGCGCGAGTGCAGGACGTCGCCGACGATCCAGATGCTCGCGCCGTCGAGGCTCGGCATCCGGCGGCGCAGCGTGAAGACGTCCAGCAGCGCCTGCGTCGGGTGCTCGTGCTTGCCGTCGCCGGCGTTGACGATCGCGGCGTCGGTCCAGCGGGGGAGCAGCGCGGGCGCGCCCGCCCAGGGACAGCGGATGACGATCGCGTCGGGCCGGTGCGCGCTGAGCGTGAGCACCGTGTCCTTCAGCGACTCGCCCTTCTCGACCGACGAGCCGGAGGCGACGAAGTTCACGACATCGGCGCTGAGCCGCTTGGCCGCGAGCTCGAACGAGCTGCGCGTCCGGGTGCTGGCCTCGTAGAAGAGGTTCAGGACCGTGCGCCCCCGCAGCGCGGGCACCTTCTTGATGTCGCGCTCGCCGACCTGCTCGAAGGCCGCCGCGCGGTCGCAGATCCGCTCGATCGCGTCGCGGTCGAGATCCTCGATGCTCAGCAGGTGCTTCATGCCGCCTCCTCGCTCGCCGCGGCCCCGATGGTGACCTCGTCGGTGCCGTCCAGTTCCCGCACCCGCACGTTGACCCGCTCGGCGCGCGATGTCGGCAGGTTCTTCCCGACGTAATCCGGGCGGATCGGCAGCTCGCGGTGGCCGCGGTCGGCGAGGACGGCGAGCTGGACCCGCGCCGGGCGGCCGTAGGCGAAGATCGCCTCGATCGCCGCGCGCACGGTGCGCCCCGTGTACAGGACGTCGTCGACGACGATGACGGTGGCGCCGTCGATCTGGAAGTCGATCTGCGTCGCGTGCACCTCGGGCGCGTCGGAGAGCCGGGCGAGGTCGTCGCGATAGAAGGTGATGTCGACCGTGCCGAGCGGCACGTCGGCGTCGAGCAGATCGGCGAGCAGCCCGCGCAGGCGGGCGGCGAGGATGGCGCCCCGGCGGTGAATGCCGACGACCGCGATGCCGTCGGGGCCGTCGTGGTGCTCGACGATCTCGTGAGCGATCCGCACGAGCGTGCGGCGGATGTCGTCGCCGTCGAGGACGACCTTGTCAGGACTGGTGCTGCTCACTGGTTCCTTCCTGGCCTCACGGGACCGGGTTAAAGGAGTCGGCTTGCGGGAGCCTAGCACCGCGATCCCACGGCACCAGGCGCGGGCCGCCGCGCTCGGGGAACGGCACCTCGATGGTGTCGAAGTCGCGTGGGAGCTCGGTCGCGGCGAACGTGGCGCGGGCCTCGTCCAGGATCTCGCGCGCATGGTGGCGCTGGGAGACATGCGTCAGCGCGAGCAGCTTCACCCCCGCCTCGCGCGCCGTCGCGGCAGCCTGCGCGGCCGTGCTGTGCTGCGTCTCCTGCGCCCGCGCGGCCTCGGCCGTGGTGAACGTCGCCTCGTGGATCAGCACGTCGGCGCCGGCGGCCGCCGCGGCGACCATGTCGCACGGAGCGGTGTCGCCCGACAGCACGATGCGCCGCCCCGCGCGCGGTTCACCCACGACCGCCGCGGGCTCGACGCCGCCGACGCGTTCGCCCGCCTGCAGCCGCCCGAAGTCCGGCCCGGGCTCGACGCCGAGCTGGATCGCACGGGCCTCGTCGAAGCGGCCGGGCCGGTCGGCCTCGATGATCGCGTACCCGAAGGCGCGCCCCCGGTGGCGCACGTTGAAGGCCTGGATCTCATAGCCCGAGAACTCGATCGCGTCACCCGACTCCAGCTCGGTCACCGCGAACGGGTAGGGCAGCGTGCCGTAGACGCTCTTCATCTGTTCCAGCAGGCGCGCGGTCCCGGGCGGCCCGAACACGTCCAGCGCCTTGTCGCGGTCGCGCAGCCCGAACGTCTTCAGCATCCCCGGGAGCCCGAGCCAGTGGTCGGCGTGGTGGTGCGTCAGGAACACCGCGTCGAGGTCCGCCAGGCCGACCGACCGCAGCAGCTGGCGCTGGGTTCCCTCGCCGCAGTCGAACAGCAGCCGGTCGCCGCCGCGGCGCAGCAGCAGCGCCGGCAGGCCGCGCCGCGCGCTGGGCACGGAGCCCCCGGTGCCGGCGAAGAACAGGTCGAGGTCCATCCGGCGCGAGCGTACCGGCGCGCGGCGCCGACACGGCGCTAGGCTCCGCACGCGGCCACGGACGGCTGCACCCGGCGCCCGTAGCTCAGTGGATAGAGCGCTCGCCTCCGGAGCGAGAGGTCAGAGGTTCGAATCCTCTCGGGCGCGTCGGGACGGACGGGGCCGACCGGGTCTGCTCGCGTTCCCCCCATCCCCCAGGCGCGGCAGCCCCGGCCGGAGCGGTCACCCGTCCATCGGCGTCACGCGACGAGCTCGGGACGTCTTCAGCTTCAGGATGTTCTCGACGGCCTCGCAGCGTCGGCGCTTGCGCGACTCGCAGCTCCACGCGTAGAGCCACAGCGCCTCCCTGCGGTCGCCGCGCAGCGCCGACGGACCGATCACGGTCGTCTCGACGTCAGCGAGCGACGCGCCGGAACTCATCCTCGACGCGACCTCGGCGACGAGGTGGTCCATCCGTTTCCTGCCGGTCTGTGTGGTCGTCATGCCGGCACCTCCACCCGCCGGTGTCGCTTGCCATGCTCGCTCCGGCGCTCCAGACGAGCACCCGGTGCGTGTGGGGTCCAACGTATGCCCGGGGAGCGCCTGCCGCAACAGCACGCCGCGCGGCTTTCTCCGCTCTGAGCGAGGATCCGTCGCCCGAAACTGCGGCTTCGTGCCAGGTTGTGCTGAAGGGCGGTCCACCCGCCGGCCGACGCGCAGATTCGGCGTACCGTTGGCGTACGCGCCGCTCCACTCCGTCCCCCAGCCAGCACCGTGGAGCGGCGCGGCTGCGCAACGCCTGGCGGCTAGGCCGAGCCGATCATCGGCAGGTTCAACGGCCGCACCGTGACGACGTGGTCGGGCTTGACCGCGATCGGATGGCCGTCGGACTCCATGAGCCGCATGTCCTTCCCGACGTTCAGGTTGGCGACGACGCGCTCGAACGCTCCGTCGATGACGACGGTGCTGCCGTCGACGAGCGTGATCTGGCACTGGTTGGTCATGGACCGAACCTACCGCTGCGCCGGTCGCGGCCCGCTGACCGGCGCCGCTGCGGGCGGGCGGCTCATGAGCGCCGCCCCGCCCCCGCTCAACAGGGGGGTGGATTGGGGACGGGACGGCACCTGGGGGAAATGCTACGCCCGCCCTGACGGCGCGGTCGCAGTTCGCTGGCGAACGCCCGCCCGAGCCACTAGGTTGCGCACCTGCCGGTCCGGCATTCCCCGACACACCGAGGAGTGAGCATCGATGCTCAAGGAGTTCAAGGACTTTCTGATGAAGGGCAACATCGTCGATCTGGCCGTCGCGGTCGTGATCGGCGGTGCCTTCGGCGCGCTCGTGGCGGCGCTCGTCGCCGACCTGCTGACCCCGCTCATCGCCGCGATCGTCGGGAAGAACGACTTCTCGGCCCTGACGTTCGAGCTGAACGGCTCGGTCTTCAAGTACGGCTCGTTCCTGAACGCGCTGATCACGTTCGTGTCCGTGGCGGCCGCGGTGTTCTTCTTCGTCGTCAAGCCGATGACCGCGATGCAGGACCGCTTCGCCAAGCCCGGCGAGGAGGAGCGCGCGTCCGACGAGGTCGTGCTGCTGACGCAGATCCGCGACTCGCTGGCGAGCCGGAGCGCCTAGCCCGATGGCGACCGTCGAGACGACCGCCGGTCCCATCGCCGCCGAGGCGATGGGCCGCACGTTGTGCCACGAGCACCTGCTGACGGCGTCGGAGACGGTTCGCGCGCAGTTCCCCCACCTGCACGATCCCGAGCGCGAGTTCGCGCGGGCCGTCGAGCAGGTGGGGGCGGCGATGGCACACGGCGTGCGCACGATCGTCGACCCCGCATGCATGGACCTCGCCCGCGACGCGCGCTTCGCCGCGCGCGTCGCGGACGCGACGGGCATCCAGCTCGTGATGTGCACCGGCGTCTACGGCCAGCACTACACGTTCCTGCCCCACCACTTCCAGACGCGCGACGAGGACTACCTCGCCGACGCGTTCGTCCACGACATCGAGACCGGCATCCAGGGCACGGGCGTCAAGGCGGCGTTCCTGAAGACCGCCGCCGACGAGCCGGGCATCACGCCGGACGTCGAGAAGGTCCACCGCGCCGCCGCCCGCGCGTCGCTGCGCACCGGCCGGCCGATCATGGCCCACTCGCGCCCGGCGAGCCGCACGGGACTGGATCAGGTGCGGATCTTCACCGAGGAGGGCGTCGCCCCCGAGAAGATCATGATCGCCCACACCGGCGACACGGACGACCTCGAGCACATCGAGGAGCTGCTGGCGCTCGGGGTCTTCATCGGCATGGACCGCTATGGCACGGCGATCTTCCTCCCCGATGAGGCCCGAAACGCCGTCGTGGCCGAGCTGTGCCGGCGCGGGCACGCTGACCGGATGATCCTCTCGCAGGACGCCTGCGCGACCATCGACTGGTTTCCGGAGGCGATGATCGCCGAACTGGCGCCGAACTGGCACTTCACGCACGTCTTCCAGACGATCATCCCGCAGCTGCGCGACCTGGGAGTCGCCGACCCCGACATCGACACGATGCTCGACGTCACGCCGCGCCGCTGGCTCGCCGGCGCCTGAATCGCCCCGGATCTCAAGGCCGATCAGGCCCCTGGGGTCTGCGCCCCATATCCCGCGCGAGGCTCAAGTCGCGGCGGAAGGCCACCGATACCCGTGGGTGACCGTGTTCACCCCCAGGATCACCGACGCCCGGAGCACCACCATGACCCGCAATCTGCGGTCCGCCCCCATGCGCGCGCTGCGCCTCGCCCTCGTCCTGGCCGCCGTGGCCCCCGTGGCCGCGGCGGCCGCGGCGCCGCCCGCGTACTACCCCTCCGGCCCGCAGACGAACGTCGCCAAGAGCGCGCTGACCGGCTGGCAGCAGTGCTGGAGCGGGCCGTTCACCGGCACCACGCCGCTGTCGGGCGTGCTGTCGCAGTGCTCGGGCAACTACCTGATGCTGGCCGCCGGCGACAACGGCGCGAACGCCTTGCTGCTGCTCGCCGCGGCGCCGCGCAACGACGTCCTGTTCGACACGGCCCACACCAACACGCCGCACGACGCCAACGGCAGCGGCTGGTACTTCGCCAACGACTGGTCCTGGGGCTTCGCGCCGCAGGGCGATGCGATCCACCGCATCCAGTGCGACGACAACCCCGGACCGCTGCGCCTGTGCTGGCACACCAACGCGCTGCCCCCGCCGGACGACGTGCTGTTCCCCGTGGGCGGCCTCAACCCGGGCTACCGCATCGGCGACTACATCGACGGCCTGTCATCCGACACGACGCACACGCGCTACATCTACCAGGAGGTCACGTACCTCGGGACGCCGAGCCCGTCGTCGCTGACGTTCGCCGCCCAGCCGCAGAGCACGCTGAGCGCCGTCCAGCGCGTGACCGTCACGAACAACGCGCCGGGCGGGATGACGATCACGGATCTGGTGCTCAGCGGCACGCGACCGCAGGACTTCGTGATCGGCTTCACGACGTGCCTGCGGACGGTCCCCACCGGCGGCAGCTGCCACGTCGACATCAGCTTCGCGCCGCAGGCGCCGCAGGGCTCCCCCGGCAGCCCGGACGTCCGCAACGCCATCCTCAGCTTCAGCGCCGACGTCGCCGCCGGCGACGTCGGCCTCAGCGGCACCGCCACGGCCCTGCCGACCGGTCCGACCGGTGCGCAGGGTGCACAGGGCGCCACCGGGCCGTCCGGTGGCGCGGGCCCGTCCGGCACCAACGGCGCGCCCGGCGCCACCGGCCCGAGCGGTCCGCGCGGCCTGCCCGGCAACCTCGGTCCCGCAGGGTCTCCCGGCCCCGCAGGCCCGCAGGGTCCGGCAGGCCCGATCGGTCCGGCAGGCCCAGCCGGTCCCGCGGGCCGGGTCGTCTGCAAGCGCAGCAAGGCGGCGCGGAAGGTCTGCAAGCTCGCGTTCGCGGCGACGGCCTGGACCAGCAGCCTCGCGCACACCTCCAGCTACACGGTCTCGCGTCACGGGCGCGTCGTGGCCGCAGGCCACGCGCGGGTCCGCAAGGGCCACCCGGTCGCGCTGCTGCTGCACGGCGGCAGGCGCCTCGCCGCAGGGACCTACACCCTCTCGGTCATCGGCCGCGCTGCGGGCAGGCGCGTGGTCCTGCGGGAGAGGATCCGCGTCGGCTGATGGCCCGCGGCGACGCCACCGTTCGCGAAGCCGGCTTCACGCTCGTCGAACTGCTGATGACCATGGCGCTGTCGCTCATCGTCGTCTCCGCCTCGCTCGGGCTGCTCGAGGCCGCGCGCCCGGCGAGTGATGACGAGTTCAACCGCCAGGCCGCGATCGGCGAGGGCCGCGCTGGCCTGGAGCAGATGGTCCGCGAGATCCGCGGCGCCGACAGCGTGAACGCGACGTCCGGCACGCTGATGGACTTCAACGCCCGGACGTCAGCCGGTGCCCGGCGCGTCGTCTACCAGTGCGACGACTCGTCGGTCGTCAACTCGCTGCGGCGCTGCACCCGCTACGAGGGCCCGGTCGGCGGGGCGGCGACCGGGGCGAAGATCGTCATCGACCGGCTCGTCAACGGCACGACCTCGCAGCCGGTCTTCACCTTCCTCCCGGACCGCATCCGCCCGACCGAGGTCAAGGTCGCGGTCGTCCTCCCGTCTCGCGCGGAGTCGCCGGTCGGCTACAACCACCGCATCTCGCTGTACGACACCGCGTTCCTTCGCAACGTCGATCTGACGGGGTCCTGATGCGGCGCGACTCGGGCATGACGATGATCGAGGTGCTGATGGCGATGTCCGTCATGATCACCGGCGTGATCGGCGCGTTCGGGGCGTTCACCGGCCTGCAGCGCCTCGGCACGATCGCGGAGAAGAAGCAGGAGGCCTCGCGATACGCCCAGCGTGAGGTCGAGCACCTGCGCCAGCTCGGCTGGGCGAGCCTGAAGCTCAGCGCCACCCCGGCCACGATGGACGACTCCCGTGGCATCGTCTCGAGCGGCAGCTACACCCCGCCCAACGGCGGGACCGCATCGCCGCTGCGCATCGGGACCGGCTGCACGGCGTCCACGTGCGTCGATCCCGGGCCGACCGCGTGGACGGCGGGCAACGCGACCGGCTTCGTGTACCGCTTCATCACGTCGGAGGACGACACGACGTGCGGTGCGCCGTGCACGCCGTCGGTCGATCGCCTGCGCATCACCGTCGCCGTGACGGTCAACAGCCCGCACAACCCGCTCAACGCGCTGGTGGCGTCGACCGTGGTCATCGACCCGACAGCGGTTCCCAACGGCGCGACGGCGCCGACGAACCCCGTGCAGTCGACCGCCGGTACCTCGATCGGAGCGGCGACCGGCACCACGTACTACTTCACCGACACCGCCATCGGCGCGACGTATGCGGCCCCGGGCTCCAACCATGCCGTGCGCGACACCGTGACGGCCGCGGGCGTTCCGGACCAGCTGAGGACGACCACCCCGGCGGTGCCCGGGGATGGCTCGACCATCGCGCGCACCTACTCGACCGACGTTGCGCCCGACACCGACAACGGCCTCGGCATCGACGGATCCTCGTCGTGTGCCGGCACCACGCGCCAGACGGCGCACGTGTGGGCGACGCCCGTGCTCAGCACGACCGCGGCGGTCACCGCGACCGGGAACGCCGCGCTGACGCTCCCGACGTCCAACCCCAGCGCGACCGAGAGCAGCGGGCGGATCTGCATCGGCGTCTACGACATGACGCTCAACGGGTCCAACCAGGCGACCGCGAGCACGCTGCTCGGCGCCTACACGTACACGCTGCCGAAATGGTCGCAGGAGACCAACACGATCGCGTTCCCGTTCCGCTACCTGGTGAGCGGCGCGACCGCCAGCATCGCCGCCAACCACCGTCTCGGCGTGCGGCTGAGCGTCGACAGCGCGTACGTCGCCAAGCTTGCGATGGTCTACGACCACCCGAACTTCCCGGCAAACGTCCAGCTGGAGACGCAGTGATGCCGCGCCGCCACAGCCTGCGCGCCGACGACGGCTTCGCGATGTACACGGTGATCATGGTGATGATGGTCGTGCTCGTCCTGGCGGCCTCGATGGCCAACGGCAGCGTCGCCACGATCACCGGCGTCAACAAGGACGACGCGGCGACGCGCGCCTTCCAGGCCGCCGAAGCGGGCGCGCAGACGGCGCTCCACCGCGTGAACCTGATCCAGCCGAGCATCTCGCAGTGCGTCACCACGGCGGCGACGACCCCCCAGAGCGGCTCGAACTGGTGCCCCGCGACCGCGCCGGAGTCGATCGGCAACCGACAATTCTTCAGCTACCAGACCTCGCGCGAGATGAACAGCGGCTGCACCGGCAGCAGCTTTGGTTCCGCCACCTCCGAGCGCTGCATCGTCGCCACGGGCACGTCGTCCGGCATCTCTCGCCGGGTCATCCTGCGCGTCGTCTCCTCGTCCGGCGCGGCGCCGTTCCCCGTTCCCGGCGTGCTCGGCCTCAGCAGCATCAGCATCGGCAACAACACCACGAGCGGCGCCCGCGTGGCGACCAATGGACAGCTCACCGTCAACAACAACGCGACACTCACGGGCGGCGCGACGCTGTGGACATCGGCGCCGAACCCGATCCTCGGCAGTGGCGCCTCGGTCACCCCGTTGGCGATCAGGCAGGCGACGCCGTTCGTCCTCAGCCCGCCGAACATGCTCAACCCGACGACGCTGCTCGACAGCAAGACCAGCAACGACAACGGCCGGCTGCTCTCGGGCGCATCGGCGCCCGACACCTGCTCCAGCGGCGCCGGCAGCTGCCTGGTCAACACCGGAGCGTCACCGCGCACGCTGACCCTCGGCAACAACGCGAGCGTGACGCTCGGCGGCAGCGTCTACAACTTCTGCCAGGTGAACCTCGGCAACGGCGCCTCGATCAACATCGCCGCCGGCGCGCGCGTGATCATGTTCTTCGACAGCCCCGACCGCGCAGGCTCCGGCTGCGCCGCGGGCCAGGGCGGGATCAGCAGCGGCAACAACGCGCTGATCTCCAACCCCACCGGTGACGCCTCGGCGCTGCAGATGATCATCTACGGCTCGACGGCCCAGCCGACGTTCTTCATGCCCAACGGCATCACGCTCGCCGCCGCGATCTACGCCCCGACGACGACGATCAACTTCAAGAACAACGGCGACTTCACCGGCGGCATCTCCGCCAAGGCAGTCGTCCTGAAGAACAACGCCAGCTGGGACCCCCGCGTCGGCGACCTGCGGTTCGCCACCACGCTCGTCTACTTCCGCGGTGCCTGGCGCCAGTGCAACTCGCTCGTCCAGGCGGCCACCGCGCCCGCCACGGGCTGCCTGTAGCCCGTCGTCAGCCGCCGGCGACGGCCGGCAGGATCTGGACGTCCTGCCCGTCGCGGACCGGCGTCTGCAGCGCGTCGCCGAAGCGGATGTCCTCGCCGTCCACGTAGACGTTGACGAAGCGCCGCAGCCCGCCGTCCTCGTCCGTCAGGCGCTCGCGCAGTTCGCCGAACTGCTCGAACAGCGCGTCGAGGACCTCGGCGACGGTCGTCCCGTCGACCGCCACCTGCGACTCGCCGCCGGCGGCGGCGCGCAGCTGGGTCGGCAGCTTGACGGTGACGCTCATCGCGCCGCCGCCAGCACCTGCGCCTCGACCTCGTCGACGAACTGGTCGTAGTTCGCGTCGATCTCGTAGGACTCGAAGCTGCCCTGGACCGCGTCCAGCGTCTTCAGGCCGTCGCCGGTGATGACCAGCACGGTGCGGTCCTGCGGTCCGATCGCGCCCTGCGCGGCCAGCTTGGCGAGCACGGCCGTCGTGACGCCGCCGGCGGTCTCGGTGAAGATGCCGGTCGTCTCGGCGAGCAGCCGGATCCCGTCGCGGATCTCGTCGTCGGTGACGGCCTCGATCGAGCCGTTCGTCGCGCGGGCGAGCTCCAGCGCGTACGGGCCGTCCGCCGGGTTGCCGATCGCCAGCGACTTGGCGATCGTGTCCGGCTTGACCGGGCGGCAGATGTCGTGCCCGGCGGCGTACGCGGTGGCGACCGGCGAGCAGCCGGCTGCCTGGGCGCCGTGCATGGTCGGCGCCGAGCCGGTGACCAGCCCGAGGTCGAGCCACTCGTCGAAGCCCTTGGCGATCTTCGTGAACAGCGAGCCCGAGGCGACCGGCGCGACGATCCGGTCGGGGGTCGACCAGCCGAGCTGCTCGGCGATCTCGTAGGCGATCGTCTTGGAGCCCTCGGCGTAGTAGGGCCGCAGGTTGACGTTGACGAACGCCCAGTCGCGCTCGCCCGAGAGCTCGGTGCACAGGCGGTTGACGTCGTCGTACGTGCCGCGCACCTTGACGAGGTACGTGCCGTACACGCCGGTCGCCAGGACCTTCTGCTCCTCCAGGTCGCTCGGGATGAAGACGTAGCTCTCCAGGCCCAGCGCGGCGGCCGTGGCGGCGACCGAGTTGGCCAGGTTCCCGGTGGACGCGCAGGCCAGCACCTCGAAGCCGAGCTCGCGGGCGCGGGCGGCGGCGACGCTGACGACGCGGTCCTTGAACGAGTGCGTCGGGTTGGCGGCGTCGTTCTTGACCCAGACCTCGCCCAGTCCGAGGCGCTCGGCCAGGCGGTCGGCGCGGATCAGCGGCGTGCAGCCGGCGGGCAGTCCGGCGCGCGAGGAGTTGCGGCTCGACGGGCCGGGCTGGCCCTCCTGAAGCGGCAGGAAGTCGGCGTAGCGCCAGATGTTCTGGGGGCCGCCCTGGATCCGGCGGCGCAGGCCGGGAATGTCCTCGCGCAGGGCCGCGTGGTCGTACGCGACCTCGACGGGACCAAAGCAGCGCTCGCAGACATAGCGTGCGTCAAGTGGGTACTCGGTCGCGCATTCGCGACACTTCAGGCTGGTTGCCGACATCTGATGAAACCTCCGCGGTGTTCGTGGCGGAGGCTCTCAGAACGCCCACCACATCTCTTGGAATTGGCACCTTCCCCTGTTGCCAGGGGGGTTGCCGGGGTTTCATCGGGCCAGTCCCTCCACCCCTCTTGATGTGTCCTGCGGCGCACACCCTAGCACGGAGCCGGACGGCATTGCCGACGCCGGTACACTTTTCCCCAGGTGCAAGCCATGACCGACGAGCCGCGAAGTCCCCATGCCGAATCTCCCCAAGCCCCGGCTCCCTCGGACCGCGCGCTCACGCGCCGCGGCGGCGGCCGCACCCCCTGAGGAGCACAAGGCCCCCCGCGTCGAGGTCGTCGAGGGCGCTGACGGGCTGCGCTGGATCAAGATCGACGCCTGGCGGGCCGCCGAGCGCTCGTGGCTTGAGGAGCACTTCGACTTCCACCCGCTGGACTACGAGGACGTCGGATCGCGCAACCAGCGCCCGAAGGTCGACGAGTACGACGACTACCTGTTCGTGGTGTTGCAGTTCCCGCGCTACGACAAGGCGATCGGGCGGCTGAACGCGGCCGAGGTCGACGTCTTCGTCGGGCCCGACTTCGTCCTGACGATCCCGAACCAGCCGCTGCCGCCGCTCGACTACCTGTTCGACCGCTGCCGGACGAACGACGAGAGCCGCCAGGACCTGTTCAGCAAGGGCGCCGGATACCTGCTCTACCGCGTGGTGGACCAGTGCGTGGACGCGTCGTTCCCGATGCTGCGCAAGGTCGGCAACAAGCTCGAGCGCCTCGAGGAGGACGTCTTCGAGGGCCGCTCGAACGAGGTCGTCCGCGACATCTTCGAGGTCAAGCAGGAGATCATCAACTTCCGCAAGGTGGTCCGGCCGATGCGGACCGCGGGCGCGGACCTGGAGCGCACCAAGCGCTACATGCCCGAGGACCTCGACGTCTACTTCGACGACATCAACGACGCGTCCGAGCGCGTCTGGGACATGCTCGAGAACTTCAAGGAGGTCGTCGAGGCGCTGGAGAGCACCAACGAGGCCGTCATCGGGCACCGGCTCAACGACATCCTGCGCGTGCTGACGGCGATCAGCGTCGTCGTCCTCCCGCTGACCCTCGTCGCCAGCGTCTGGGGCATGAACGTCCGCGTGCCCGGACAGGGCCACATCGAGGGCTTCTGGATCGTCGTCGGCGTGATGGTCGTGCTGCTCGTCGGGACGCTGACCGCGTTCCGGCGGCGCGGGGTCCTGTGAGGGCGGGCGCCATCGGACGCCCGGGGACGACCTCCGAGCGGCGGCGCGCAGTCGCTGTGACCGACGCCGTCCTGGACCGGGAGCGGCTCGAGACTCCCGCCGTGCGGCGCCGGATGCTGGTCGTGGTCAACCCGAAGGCCACGTCGGTGGACGCGAAGCTGCGCCGGCTCGTCGTCGCCGCGCTGCAGAGCCGCTACGAGGTCGTCGCGACCGACACGTCCGAGCGCGGGCACGCGACGGAGCTGGCGCGCGAGGCGGCCCGCGACGGCGTCGACGTGGTGGTCACCGTCGGCGGCGACGGCACACTCAACGAGGCCGCCAACGGGCTCGTCGGGACCGGCGTGCCGCTGTTCCCGCTGCCCGCCGGATCGCAGAACGTCTACGCGAAGATGCTCGGCATTCCCGCTGACGTGGTCGACGCGACCGAGCACCTGCTGCACCTGGCGGACGACTGGCATCCGCGCCAGGTCGACCTGGGCCGGGTCGAGGGCCGGTACTTCGCCTTCTCCGCCGGTGCCGGCCTGGACGCGAGCGTGGTCGAGCGCGTCGACGCCCATCCCGAGCGCAAGGCGCGCTGGCGCCAGTGGTACTACGCCGAGACCGCGGCCGCCGTGTTCCTGCGCCGCTACCTCGTCCATCCCCCGCGGCTGGTCGTGACCGGGCCCGACGGCGACGTCGAGGGCATCACCGCGCTCGTGCAGAACGGCGACCCCTACACCTACGCCGGATCGCGCCCGATCCACGTCTGCGCCGACATCGCCCTTGACTCGGGCACGCTGTCCGCCGCCGTGCTCGAGCGCGCGACGCCGCTGGACCTCCCCACCATGGGCGTCCGCCTGCTGAGCGAGCGGCTCGAGGTGACGGGCCACGCCCACGCCGCGTCGCTGACCGGCCTGCGCGAGCTGCGCGTCCGCGCCGCCGACCCGCAGGAGCCGTTCGCCGTCCAGGTGGACGGCGACTTCCTCGGCCGCTTCGACCACGTCACGTTCGACGTGGCGCCGGGCGCGCTGACCGTCGTGGCGTAGGGACGCTGGCCCAGGCGGCTTCCTGTCGCCGGACCTTCGGCGCGGACGGTCTTCACCGGGAACTGCATGCGATTCGTCCCGCCCGGCGGGACTCATCGCATGCAGTTCTGCCGCAGCGGCCGATGAGGACCCGGGCGGCCCGCCCGGAGCGCCGGCGCAGTGCCATCCGCCGGCGACCTTGCCGCACGCTGACCCAGGCGAACGTTTCGTCG
>JBKJRO010000117.1:0-18199 GCA_046594555.1 Solirubrobacteraceae bacterium | reverse complement strand
CGTCGTGCCCCAGCGGCGCGATCTACAAGCGGGAGGAGGACGGCATCGTCCTGGTCGACCAGGACAAGTGCCGAGGCTGGCGCAAGTGCGTCTCCGGCTGTCCCTACAAGAAGGTCTACTTCAATCACCTCTCCGGCAAGGCCGAGAAGTGCACGCTCTGCTACCCGCGGATCGAGGCCGGCATGCCGACGATCTGCTCGGAGACGTGCGTCGGCCGCATCCGCTACCTCGGGCTGGTCCTGTACGACGCCGATCGCGTCGAGGCCGCCGCGTCCACGCCGGACGAGCACGAGTTGCTCGACGCCCAGCTCGACGTGTTCCTGGATCCCAACGATCCGCAGGTCCGCGCGCAGGCGCGCCGCGACGGCATCCCCGAGGACTGGCTCGAGGCCGCGGCGCAGTCGCCGATCTGGAAGCTCGCCATGGAGTGGCGGATCGCGCTCCCGCTGCATCCCGAGTACCGCACGCTGCCGATGGTCTGGTACGTGCCGCCGCTGTCGCCGGTGCTGTCGCTGGTGGAGGGGCCGGGCTCGGAGGCGGATCCCGACGACGTGTTCCCGGCGATCGACGAGCTGCGGATCCCGATCCAGTACCTCGCGAACATGCTGAGTGCGGGCGACGAGGACGTGGTGCGCCGCGTCCTCAAGCGCCTCGCGGCGATGCGCGGCCACATGCGCGCGTCCACGCTCGGCACCGAGCCCGATCCGGCGCTCGCCGCGGCGGTCGGCATGACCGCCGCAGAGATCGAGGACATGTACCGGCTGCTGGCGATCGCCAAGTACGAGGACCGCTACGTCATTCCGGCGGCGCACCGCGAGGTGGCCGACAACCTGACCGAGCGCCAGGGCGGCTGCGGGCTGGACTTCGCCGGCGGGCCGGGCTCGTGCGGCCCCGGGTCCGATGCCGCAGAGGCCGAGGCCGAGGCCGGGATCGATCTCGTCTCACTTGCGATCCATCGCAGCGGGGGCGCGTCGTGAGCGCGCGGACGCTGCAGCTGGCCGCGCTGTTCCTGGACTACCCGGACGGCGAGCTCTACGCGATGACGCAGGAACTGGCCGACGCGGCCGCGCTCGTCCCCGACCGCGAGGGCGGGCGGGAGCTGTGCGACTTCGCCGCGCACCGCCTGCGGATCGGCCGGGATGCCGCGCAGGAGGAGTACGTCGCCACGTTCGACTTCCACAAGCGCGCGTCGCTGTACCTCACGTACTACCGCGACGGCGACCGCCGTCAGCGCGGCGCCTCGCTGCTCGGACTCAAGCGCATCATGCGCGAGGCGGGGTACGAGGTCGCCGGCGGCGAGCTGCCCGACTACCTCCCGCTCGTCCTCGAGTTCGCGGCGCTCTCGCCGGACGCGGCCGAGCCGGTGCTGCGCCGCTTCCGTGCGGCGATCGAGGTCCTGCGGGCGGCCCTGCGCGAGACCGGCAGCCCGTACGCCGGCGTCCTCGACGCGGTCAGCGGTGTCCTGCCGGCCATGGCGGCGACCGACATGGCCGAGGCGCGGCGCATCGCCGCCGAGGGCCCGCCGGACGAGGACGTCGGCCTGGAGCCGTTCGCGCCGCCCGAGGTCATGCCCTACGCGGAGGCCGCGCGATGATCCTCGCCGCCAGCCGCGGCGCCCAGCTGCTGTGGGTGATCCTGCCGTATCTCGCCATCGCGACGTTCGTCCTCGGACACGTCTGGCGCTACCGGCACGACCAGTTCACCTGGACGACCCGCTCGACGCAGCTACTCGAGGCACGCTGGCTCAAGCTCGGCAGCCCGCTCTTCCACCTCGGCATGCTCGCGGTCGTCGGCGGGCACGTGATCGGCATCCTGATCCCGCGCTCGGTGACCGACTCGCTCGGCATCTCCGAGAACACCTACCGCATCTTCTCGGCGACGATGGGCACGCTCGCGGGACTGGCGATGCTCGCCGGACTGGCGATCCTCATCGCGCGCCGCCTGGGCGACCGCCGCGTCGCCGCGACGACGCGGGGCACGGACGTGGCGGTCATGGCGCTGCTCGCGCTGATGGTCACGACGGGCATGTGGAACACGGTCGTCGAGAACCTGATCAACGGCGGGTACGACTACCGCGAGACCGTCTCCCCATGGTTCCGCGGCCTGTTCCTGCTCGACCCCGACCCCACGGCGCTGACCGCCGCCTCCGTCCCGCTGAGCTATCAGCTGCACGCGATCGGCGGCTGGCTCATCATCGCCGTCTGGCCGTTCAGCCGCCTCGTGCACGCGTGGAGCGTGCCGATCGGCTACCTGCGGCGCAAGCCGATCGTCTACCGCGCTCGTGCGCCGCTTGCGGTGCGCGTCGGCGCCGGCGGCCTGTCATCCGACCGCGCCACCGCTCTCGCCAATCCTCCTGAAGGAGCTTCCCGTGACACCCGCTGAAGACGTCAGTTCCGTCGACGAGCGCGCCGGCAACCCCGTCGCGCTCACGCTGGCGACGATCTCGTTCGGCATCTGCTTCTACTGCTGGGCGCTGCTCGGCCCGCTCGGGCCGGATCTGCAGGACCAGCTCGGGCTGTCCGACTTCGAGCTGCTGGTCACGATCTCGATCCCGGTGGTGCTCGGCTCGCTCATGCGGATCCCGCTCGGCATCCTCACCGACCGCCACGGCGGGCATCGCGTCTTCACCGCGCTGATGGCGTTCGCGCCGCTGCCGCTCATCGGCCTGGCGCTGTTCAACGACCACTGGGGCGCCGTGCTGGTGCTCGGATTCCTCCTGGGCTTCGTCGGCGCGTCGTTCGCCGTCGGCGTCCCGTTCGTCAACACGTGGTACCCGGCCGAGCGGCAGGGCTTCGCGCTCGGCGTCTACGGCATCGGGATGGGCGGGACGGTGGTCACCGGGCTGACCGCGCCGCGGATCGTGAAGGCGACGAACATCGACATGCCGTTCTGGATCGCCGCGGGCGTGATCGCCGTCTGGGCGCTCGTGTTCTGGTCCCTCGCGCAGGATGCGCCCGGCGCCGCCAAGGGCCGGACCGGGTCGATGTTCGCCTCGCTCACCGTGTTCCGCGGCCCCGGCAGCGGCAGGGCCTGGGCGCTCACGCTCTTCTACTTCATGGCATTCGGCGGGTTCGTCGCGATGTTCCTGTTCCTGCCGAAGCTGCTCCACGGGGTTCACGGCCTGTCGAAGACCGACGCCGGGACCCGCGCCGCCGGGTTCGCCATGCTGGCGGTGATCGGCCGGCCCCTCGGCGGCTGGCTCAGCGACCGGATCGGCGCGGCGACGGTCCTCAGGGCGTCGTTCACGGCGACCGCGGTGCTCGCGCTGGTCCTCGCCGGCACCTACAAGCACATGTTGCCGCTCACGATCGCCTGCCTGACGCTGGCCGTCTTCCTCGGGCTCGGGACCGGCGCGGTGTTCAAGCTCGTCCCCGAGTGGTTCCCCGCGAGCGTCGGCGCCGTCACCGGTGTGGTCGGCGCTGCCGGCGGTCTCGGCGGGTTCTTCCCGCCGATCGTGATGGGCACCGTCAAATCCGCGACCGGCGCCTACACGATCGGCTTCGTGCTGATGTCGGGCGTCGCGGTGATCGCGCTCGGAGTCCTGCTCGCCATGGGCCGGACGGTGACCCCGCCCGCTCGTCCCGGTGACCGGGAGCTTGTCGCGCATTGATCCGGCGGCGCCTACGTGCGCGGCGGCCGGTGCTGTGCGCCGACCGTCGCGAGCTGTGCGCCGACCGCCGCGAGCTCGGCCGCGGTCAGCGCCGCCTCGATGCGCGGAAACAGCGTGCGCTCCTCGTGACGGACGTGCGCCTCGAGGAGCGCGCCGAGTTCGTGCAGCGCCTCCGTGCCGGGTGAGGGCACCGTCGCCAGGCCGGCGATGCGCCGCCGCAGCTGGTCGTGCTCGGTGAGGACGCGCACCACGTCGGGGTCGTCGGCCGGCGCATGCCGCGCGAACGCGGGCAGCAGGACGTCCTCCTCGGCGCGGAAGTGATCGCGCCCCTCCTCCTCCCAGAAGCCAGCGACCAGCTCGCGGACGTCGCCGGCGTCGAGCACGGTCGCGCGCTTCAGCCGCAGCGCCAGTTCGAGGGCCACGTGATGCTCGCGTGAGAGGGGGGCGAGCTCGTCCGAGCGCTGCATGCGCCGACTCTACCCCGGCCCAATAACCTCCCGGCCCCGTCCCGACCCCGCGAGGTGCGACTCCCCATGACCAGAACCATCACCGGCATCGACGAGCTGACGGCGAGCATCGGCCAGGAGCTCGGCGTCAGCGAGTGGTACGAGGTCACGCAGGAGACGATCGACCGCTTCGCGCAGGTCACCGAGGACTTCCAGTGGATCCACGTGGACGTCGAGCGGGCCACGCAGACGCCGTTCGGCGGGACGATCGCCCACGGACTCTTCACGCTGTCGCTGGGGCCGAAGTTCGCGTACGAGATCGTCGACGTGCAGGGCTTCGCCTTCGGCGTCAACTACGGCTACGGCAAGGTCCGCTTCCCGGCGCCGCTGCCCGTCGGATCCCGGGTCCGGATGCGCGCGACGCTGACGAGCGTCGAGGAGGTTCCCGGCGGCGTGCAGTTCACGATCAGCCAGACATTCGAGCGCGAGGGTCACGACAAGCCGGTCTGCGTCGCCGAGTCGCTGGCGCGCGCGTTCACCGGCTGAGCGTCAGCCCGCGGTGACCTCGGGGCCCGTCATGTCGCCGAAGCGCACGCGGTAGACCCCGGGGCCCGGCAGCGTCGAGCGATAGCGCCCGCCGCCGGAGAGCAGCACGTCGACGGCGGGCGTCCAGGTCGTGCCCACGCGGCGCTCGACGGTCGCCCAGCGACCGCGGCGGGCCGGCGAGATCCGGCCGGCGATCACCAGGCGCGGTGCACGGGCGGCGGACGCGGCGCCGGCCGGTCCCGGGCCTCCGACCTTCGACCCGCCCTCGGGCGTCGCCGGGGCCGGCGGCTTCGCGGCCGGCTTCTTCGTCACGTCGGTGCTGAACGTGCGGAAGATGATCCAGCTGTCGCGCAGGCCGAACGCGCGGCGCAGCTGCGGGCCGGTGATCGCGCTCGTCCCGCGCGTCCCGACGATCTGCGCGCGGACGATGCGGGGGGAGACGCCGCGCTGCACGATGCGGACGCGCTTCAGGCGTCCCTGCACGTAGCCCGACAGGCGTCGCGTCGCATCGCCGAGCGTGAACTTCAGCGGCCCCCAGCGATGCGACGGCGAGATGCCGTCGTACGGGTCGGGGACGCCCTTCAGCCACGGCTTCGGGTCGCTCCCGATGAACGAGTTCTCGACGTTCTCGGTCCGCCCGCCGGAGGTGGAGAAGAAGTAGGTGACGACCGGCTCGCCCGCGTATGTCACGACCTCGCCGGCCGTCGCCTTCGTGGCGGCGTTCGTCGCCGGCGTCTCGGCAGCGACGCCGCGGTACATCTGCGAGCGCGTGTCGGCGTACTGCGTGAACAGATCGCCGAGGCCGCCGGCGTTCGTCGTCATCGCGTAGCTGCGCGCGGCGACGGCCTGCACCTTCAGCGCCTCAGCGGGCCAGCTCGCCGACACCTCGGCCGAGATGACGCCCGCGACGTAGCTCTCCATCGTCAGGGTGTTGACCGCGATCAGGCCCGAGCCGCTGGGCGTGATGTCGATCGCGCCGCGGTAGGCGCCGCCGGACAGGCCGTTGGCGGCCGGGCCGGACAGGGTCAGGGCGGCGCCCGCGGGCGCCGCCAGCCGCAGCGTCCCGTCGACGGTGCCCAGGTCCTTGCTGCCGCGGCGCAGGACGACCTTCCCCTTGGCGAGGACCGCGGTGTAGGAGATCGCCGGGTCCAGTGTCAGCGTCCCCGCGGACGCGGCGCCGCTGACGCTGTAGCGCGAGTGGCCGGACTGGAGCAGGACGCGGACGGTCGGGCTCGACGTCAGCTTCCCGATCGCCGTGCCCTGGTAGTAGTAGCCGAGGATCCGCCGGTAGTCCCAGTCGTGCTGGGCGAACCCGAGCGCGCCGTACTGGCTCATGCCGACGCCGTGGCCGTAGCCCGCGCCGCGGAGCACAAGCGACGTCGCGCCCTGCGCCGCGGGGGCGGCGAGCCCGGCGGCGAGCGTGACGGCGATGAGTGCGGGGAGGCGGCGCATCTGGAGAGTGGAACTCGCGCGCGGGCCGCGGGTTGCGGTCACGCGGCGAAGCCGGCTTCACACAGGGTAGGCGCATGACCCGCCGCCGCGGCGCATACCCGGCCTGCGGATTGGACGGCGACCGGGGTCTGAACCGCGTCGCGACGGGGTAGTGTCGGCGCATGAGCACCATCTCCAAGAGCGCCGAGCAGGCGGTACTCGACAGCGTCCCCGGCGAGCTCTACATCGGCGGTTCCTGGCGCCCTGCCACCGGCGGCGGGACGCTGCCCGTCGAGGATCCGGCGACCGGCGAGACGCTCAAGAACGTCGCCGACGCGACCGTGCAGGACGGGCTCGCCGCCCTCGCCGCGGCGGACGAGGCCTTCGTCACGTTCCGCCACGTCGCGCCGCGCGAGCGCGGCGAGATCCTGCGCCGCGCCTACGAGATCATGACCGAGCGGACCGAGGAGCTCGCGCTCCTGATGACGCTGGAGATGGGGAAGGCGATCGCCGAGTCGCGCGCCGAGGTCGCCTACGCCGCGTCCTACTTCCGCTGGTACGCCGAGGAGGCCGTGCGCATCAACGGCCGCTACCAGGTCGCCGAGAACGGCCTCAGCCGCGTGCTGACGATGCAGCAGCCGGTCGGCCCGTGCCTCTTCATCACGCCGTGGAACTTTCCGCTGGCGATGGGCACGCGCAAGGTCGGCCCGGCGATCGCCGCCGGCTGCACGTCGGTCGTCAAGCCCGCCAAGCAGACGCCGCTCTGCATGCTGGCGATGGCGCAGATCCTCGAGGAGGCCGGGCTCCCCGCGGGCGTCTGCAACGTCATCACCGCGGCGAAGTCGGGCGAGGTCATGGCGCCGCTGATCAGCGACCCGCGCGCACGGAAGCTGTCGTTCACCGGCTCGACCAGCGTCGGCAAGCGGCTCGTCGCACAGGCCAGCGACCAGCTGCTGCGGATGTCGATGGAACTCGGCGGCAATGCGCCGTTCCTCGTCTTCCCCGACGCGAACCTCGGCCTCGCGGTCGAGGGCGCGATGCTCGCCAAGATGCGCAACATCGGCGAGGCCTGCACGAGCGCCAACCGCTTTCTCGTCCACGAGTCGGTCGCCGCCGACTTCTCCGAGCGGCTCGCGGCGAAGATGCGCGACCTGACGCTCGGCCGCGGCACGGACGACGGCGTGACGACGGGGCCGCTGATCGACCAGGCCGCCCGCGACGGCGTTCACGAGCTTGTGCAGGACGCGGTCGGCAAGGGTGCGCAGGTGCTCGTCGGCGGCGGCCCGCGCGAGGGCGCCGGCTACTTCTACGAGCCGACCGTGCTGGCGGGCGTCCCGTCCGACGCGCGGGTGCAGACCGAGGAGATCTTCGGCCCGGTCGCGCCGGTCATCTCCTTCGCGGACGACGACGAGGCGATCGCGCTGGCCAACGCCACGGTCTACGGCCTGTCCTCCTACGTCTTCACGCAGGACATCGGGCGCGCGTTCAAGGTCATCGAGGCGCTGGAGACCGGCATGGTCGGCTTCAACCAGGGCATGGTCAGCAACGCGGGCGCCCCGTTCGGCGGCGTGCAGCAGTCCGGCTACGGCCGCGAGGGCGGCCCGGAGGGCCTGCAGGAGTACCTGGAGACGAAGTACGTGGCGATGAACCTCGCCGCGGGCTAGGCCGTCCGAGCAGCGGGGTGCCCGCCACTCGACAAGAAACAAACAAGTCTGTACCCTCCGCGCATGACCGTCGCCACCGCACCGCCGCGGGCGCGCATGCCCGGGACCGAACGCCGAGCCCTCGTCCTGGACGCGGCGGTCGCCGAGTTCGGCGATCACGGCTGGCACGGCGCGCGCATCGACGCGATCGCCACGCGCGCCGGGATCTCGCACCCGTATCTGCTGCGCCTGTTCGCCAGCAAGCGCGAGCTCTTCATCGCCGCCATGGACCGCGCGTTCGATCGCATGGAGGCGGCGTTCACCGACGCGGTCGAGCGCGGTGGCGAGGACCCGATCCTCGCGCTCGGGGAGGCCTACCGCCTGCTGCTCCGGGACGACCCGGCCTCACTGCGGCTGCACATGCATGCGCTTGGCGTCGCCGGGGATCCCGATGTTGGTGAGGAGGTCACGCGGCGCTACGCCGCCCTGCTCGACACGATGCGCGAGCTGTCCGGGGCGCCGGAGGACCGCGTGCGAACGTGCTTCGCGGTCGGCCTGACGCTGACCGCCGTCACGGTCCTCGACCTTCCGGACCGCCGCGGCGACCTGCGCTGGGCCGCCCGGCTGCTGGCCTCGGGAGCACCGGCATGACCGTCGAGGCGACGACCCAGGCGGTCGACTGGAAGCCGACCGCCTGCGTGCTGTGCGCCTGCAACTGCGGCATCGAGGTCCAGGTCGCCGATGGTGCCATCACGCGGGTCAAGGGCGACAAGGCCCACCCGGCCTCCAAGGGCTACGCGTGCGAGAAGGCCCAGCGCCTGGCGTACTACCAGGGCAACCCCCGCATCCTGTCGCCGCTGCGCCGCACGCCCGCGGGCGAGTACGAGGAGATCGACTGGGACACGGCCATCGCCGAGGTCGCGGCCGGCCTGGCGCGGGTGCGCGACGAGCACGGCGGCGCGTCGATCTTCTACTACGGCGGCGGCGGGCAGGGCAACCATCTCGGCGGCGCCTACTCGGGTGCCACGCGCTCGGCGCTCGGCGTGCGGTTCTCGTCCAACGCGCTGGCCCAGGAGAAGACCGGTGAGATCTGGATCGACGCGCACCTGTTCGGCCACGTCACCCACACGGCCCCGGACTTCGAGCGCGCGCAGGTCGCGGTCTTCGTCGGCAAGAACCCGTGGATGGCGCACGGCTTCCCGCACGCCCGGCCGACGCTGAAGGCGATCGCCGCCGATCCGGAGCGGTCGCTCATCGTCATCGACCCGCGCCGCACCGAGACGGCCGACCTGGCCGACATCCACCTCCAGGTCCGCCCCGGCGGGGACGCGTTCCTGCTGTCCGCCATGCTCGCGGTCCTGGTCCAGGAGGACGTCCTCGACCACGGCTTCCTCGAGCAGCGCGCGCAGGGCCACGAGGAGGTGATCGCCGCGGTGCGCGACCTCGACGTCGCGCAGCACTGCCGGCTGGCGGGCGTCGACGCCGACCTGACCCGCGAGGCGGCGCGGCGGATCGGGACGGCCGCAAGCGTGTCGATCCTCGAGGACCTCGGCATCCAGCAGGCCCCGCACTCGACCCTCAACTCCTACCTCGAGAAGCTGCTCTGGGCGCTGACCGGCAACTTCGCGCGGCCGGGCTGCACGAACCTGCACAGTCAGTTCTCCCCGGGCGGTCTCGTCGGCCGCTCGCGCGAGTCGCGCCGCCGCACGCCGGGCACGGGCGAGCGCGTGATCGGCGGGATGTTCCCCGCGGCGGCGATTCCGGACGCCGTGCTCACGGACGACCCGGCCCGCTTCCGCGCGGCGATCATCGAGAGCAGCAACCCGGTCCACTCGCTGCCCGACTCGCCGCGGATGCGCGAGGCGATGGCCGCCCTGGACTTCAGCGTCGTCATCGATATCACCATGACCGAGACCGCGCTGTGCGTCCGACTACGTGCTCCCGGCTCCGACGCAGTACGAGAAGTACGAATGCACGTTCTTCAATCTCGAGTTCCCCCACAACGTCTTCCAGCTCCGTGCCCCCGTCATCCCCGCGCCCGACGGGCCGCTCGGCGAGCCGGAGATCCACCGCCGGCTCGTGCGGGCTTTGGGAACCGTTACCGACGAGGACCTTGCGGGCCTGCACGAGGCCGCCGAGCAGGGCCTGGAGCACTACGCCGAGGCGTTCGCCGCGCGCCTTGCCGAGCGACCCCACCTCGTCGGCGCCGCCGCGGTCGTCCTCTACGAGACGCTCGGGCCCACGCTGCCCGACGACGCCGATGCCGCGGCCGCGCTCTGGGGCTCCGCGCGGATGTGCGCCGCCGCCTACCCGCAGTCCGTTCGCGGCGCAGGCTTCACGGGCGACGGCACGGCGCTGGGCAACGCGCTGTTCGAGGCGGTGCTGCGCGAGCGGCGCGGCCTGGTCTTCACGGTCGATGACCACGAGGTCAACTGGGACTGGATCCGCCGCGCCCGGCCGTCGGGACGCCTGGACCTCGCGATCCCCGAGCTGCTCGCCGAACTTGCGGGCCTCCCGCAGGAGGTCGAGCCCCCCGACCCGGAGTTCCCCTTCATCCTCTGCGCCGGCGAGCGACGCTCCAACACCGCGCAGACGCTGATCCGCGACCCCGCGTGGCGCAAGCGCGACCCGCACGGTGCCCTGCGCATCAACCCCGCTGACGCCGCGGCCCTCGGTGTGCAGGACGGCGCCCGCGTCGAGGTCGTCACGCACCGAGGCCGGTGCGCCACGCCCATCGAGATCACCGACATGATGCGCCCCGGCAACGTCTCGCTGCCCAACGGCTTCGGACTCGCCAACGGCCCCGGCGGACCGGTCACCGGCGTCCCGCCCAACGAGCTGACCAGCGGCGATCGCCGCGACTGGCTCGCCGGCACCCCGTGGCACAAGCACGTCCCGGCCCGGATCGAGCGGCTCGGACAGCCCGAGGCGTGACCGCTCCGCCACCTGGGTCCTGATGGCAGGCCGCCCCAGGTATCGTCGCGCCCATGCCGCGCTTCGTCGACCTGTCCGCCCCGATCGTCGCCAGCCCGCCTGACACGCCGGAGCCGCTGCGCACCGAGCTCGTCTTCCAGAACCACGAGATGGGCGCCGCCACGATCGACGCGATGCTCGGTGTCCCGCCGGAGCTGCTGCGCGACGGCGAGGGCTGGGCGGTCGAGGAGTTCACGCGGCTGGGCACGCACAACACGACCCACGTCGACGCGCCCTGGCACTACAACTCGACGATCGCCGGCGAGCCCGCGCAGACCATCGACGAGCTGCCGCTCGAATGGTTCCACGCGCCGGGCGTCGTGCTCGACTTCGCGCACAAGGAGGACGGCGACGCCGTCACGGTCCCCGAGATCGACGACGCGCTGGCCGCGCTCGACCGCGACATCCAGCCGCTCGACATCGTCCTCATCCGCACCGGCCGCGACACGTTCCTCGACGCGCCCGACTACATGATCAAGGGGCCGGGCGTCACCGCCGAGGCGACGATCCGCCTGTACGAGCTCGGCGTCCGCGTCATGGGCATTGACGCCTGGGGCTGGGACGCGCCGCTGCACCTGCAGGCCGAGGCCGCGAAGGCCAAGGGCGAGCCCGGCATCTTCTGGGCTGCCCACCAGTGCGACCTGGCCTACTCGCAGATCGAGCGCCTGTGCAACCTCGGCGCGCTGCCGTCCAGCGGGTTCACGATCTCCTGCTTCCCGCTGCGGATCATCGGCGGCAGCGCCGGCCCGTCCAGGGTCGTCGCGATCCTGGACGAGTGAGGAGCGTCGTGCGGCGGAATGCGCTGCAGATTCGCCCAGGATGTTGACTTCCAGTCTTGGGGGGGGGCTACGTTCGAAAACGACAGCTCCGCTCACCCCGAACCGGAAGGATGTCGACGTGTCCTCACCCACAGTTCCTTATCCCACCCGCTCGCGCGTCGCCCGGGCGCTTCTGATGTCGGCGGTCGGACTGGCGCTCGCGCCAGCCGCGAGCCTCGCGGAGACGTACACCTTCAACGGGGGTGTAGCGCCGCGCAGCGTCGCTACCGCCGAGGGGGTCATGTGCGCGGCGCTCCCGTCGCCGGACGGGACGACCGCATGCTTCGATAGCGAGGCGCGGCTGCGCGACGCGGTGCGGAAGGATGTTGTGGCTGGACGCGTCCCTCCGGGCTACAACCTGTTCCCCGAGCCGGCGGAGGTTGATCGGATTCTCGGCGTGAGGAACGCTGATGTCAGCGCCTCGGCCGCCCGACATCCGAACCGCCGAGTCCGCGCCCACGCAGCATGCTCAAACGGCCTGAGCCAGAACCACATCTACGCGGCGGCAGCGTGGACGGGCACGCAGCAGTACTTCGCGAGCAGTTCGTTCTACGCCGTCCCGTTGAACTCGAACATCAACAACGGCGTGACATCCTTCCGGGATGCTGAGTACTACGTGTACTACCACGACGGGCCGAACGGGACCGGTGGGCTGGGGACCTACTACGACGGTGCCTCGACGCACTGCGTCCAGCGTGGGAACCTCGCAACGACCGACCCGAGCTGGGACAACACCTTCTCGTCGTACTCCTCGGGTGCCTGAGTGAACGCAGCGGTTGAGATTGACGCAAACCGTCAGCGGGCTGGCCGCCACAGGATCTACCTCCTAGCGGCCAGCCTCGTCATCAGTGCTGTCGGTGCCGCCGCGTCCAGCGGGTTCGCCGTTCGCCGCGCGCCGGTCTCCGCGTACGCGTCGCCCACCTGGGCAACGCTTGCGCCACTGCCCGTTGGTCGGTCCCGGAACCCAAGCGTGTCCATCGGCTCCGCCGCAGGTCACGTGTACGTCGCGATTCGCGTCGGGGCCGGGAAGTGGCAACGGCTCGGTTTCTGGCGACTTGACGGCCGAAGGTGGGTCGGCCCGGTCGGTGGTCGCCGAACAGTGCTCCGCGGAGCCCCTCTCGACATTGTGGAGTGGGACGGCGCACCGTGTATGCAACTGGCCGAACGTGGTAGTCCGATCGTTCGCTGCATCAGGGACGGGGCATGGGTTGCGCTCGGCTCATCTCCCTTCCCAGCAAGGAAGGAGCTGGAGATCGACCGCCTATTTCGCGTCGGCGATTCGCTCGTCCTCGGCTATCTCGAGCGTTCTGAAGGCCAGTCAGGAGGGCAGCTCGTCGTCCGCTCGCTGCTGCCGCACTACGTCCAGCTCGCGGGTGGGCAACGTACCTGGCGGGTGCTCGATACTGCCGCTCTCCAGCGCCCGGGACGTGTCGTGCGATACGTCCTCCCCTTTCAGCGCGATGGCCTGCTGTGCGCCTCGACGAACGACATGCCCGCGACACGAAAGCCCGCGGCGGACGAGCCCGCGACCACGATGCGCACCGACTGTCTCACGCCCATCGGCTGGCAGAGCGCCGCACCGGACATCTCGAGTTCAGTCCCGAGGATTCAGTCTGACTCCGTCGCGTCGTCCGGGTCGAACGTCTACGTCGCCACCTTCCGGTCGGTGCTTCCCACTGGGCGCTACCGATTCGGCTTCAGCTTCCGCGTACTTCGGCTCCGTGACGCCACATGGGAGCAGACGCAGTTGGGCGACGAGAATCCGAACTGGCTCGAGCAAGGGCGGGTTTTCGAGTTCCGCGGACAGCCGTGGGCGTTGATCTTCTCCCAGAAGCCGGCGAGCGGCGGTGGGCTCCGGCTCCGTGCAAAGCTCGTTGTTCGGCGCATCACCGGCGGCGTCGCGGCCGATGTCGGAGCGCCGCTCCTGAGCGATCACGCGATCTACGGGCCGATCCACTGGGACCTCACGTCGGCGTCCGGGAAGGTCTACGCGCTCTACCCCGTGCCGAACGCCCGAACGCGCACCAACGAGATCCACGTGGCGGTGCTGAAGGAGTAGACGACGAGGACGCTGCGCGAAACCTGCGCCCCGGTACGCTTGCCAGCATCCGGCGAGCAACCGGAATCGAGGAGCTGAGATGACCGACTACGTCGTGATCTACGAGCAGGCTGACGACGGCGGCTGGGGTGCGTACTCGCCGGACCTCCACGGTTGCGTCGCGCTCGGCGACTCCCGCGACGAGGTCGAGCGGAACATGCGCGAAAGCATCACGCTGTTCCTCGACGAGCTGCGCCGTCGCGGGCAGCCCGTCCCGCAGCCGCGGAACTTCGCCGGCGTCGTCTCGGTTCCGGCTGCGTAGACGGACCGCCGCTACGCCTCGTTGCCCGCGGCGATCCTCCGCAGGTTGATCGTCTCGTCATACAGCTTCGCGGGCACGCCCTCCTCGAGCGCGACGTCGCGCAGCGGGCGGCCGGACGCGGTCGCCTTCTTGACGATCACCGCGGCCTTGTCGTAGCCGATCGCGCCGTTCAGCGCGGTCGCGACGGCGAGCGTTCCGCCGGCCGACGCGGTCGTGCCGGCCTTGTTCACCGTGATGCCGTCGACGCACTTCTCGGCCAGGACGACCGATGTCGAGGCGAGCAGGTGCAGCGACTGGAGCAGGTTGCGGATGATCAGCGGAATCCGCACGTTGAGCTCGAACTGGCCCTGCATGCCGCCGATCGTGATCGCGGTGTCGTTGCCGATCACCTGCGCGCTGACCTGCAGCACGACCTCGGGGATGACCGGGTTGACCTTGCCCGGCATGATCGACGAGCCCTTCTGCAGCTCGGGCAGGAAGATCTCGCCGATGCCCACGCGCGGGCCGGAGCCCATCAGCGCCAGGTCGTTGGCGATCTTCGTCAGCGACACGGCGACGACCTTCAGCGCACCCGACAGCTCGACCAGCGCGTCGCGATTGGCCTGCGCCTCGAAGCGGTCCAGCGGCGCCGCGATCTGCTTCAGCCCGGTCTGCTGGATCAGGACCTTGCGCACGCCCTCGGCGAGCTTGGGGTGAGCGTTGAGGCCGGTGCCGGTCGCGGTGCCGCCGAGCGGGATCTGGCCGACATGGACGAGTGCGGAGTTGATCCGCTCCTGGCCCAGGCGCATCTGCGCGGCGTAGCCGGCGAACTCCTGGCCGAGCGTCACCGGGACGGCGTCCATCAGGTGCGTGCGACCGGACTTGACGACGTTCTTGAACGCCGTCGCCTTCTTGGCAAAGGACTTCTCGAGCTGCTTCAGCGCCGGCAGCGTCTGGTTGACGGCGACGTCGAGCGCGGCGAGGTGCGCCGCGGAGGGGAAGACGTCGTTGGAGGACTGCCCCATGTTCACGTGGTCGTTGGGGTGGGCGCCGGCGAGCGTGCCGATGACCTCGTTGGCGTTCATGTTCGAGGAGGTGCCCGAGCCCGTCTGGAACACGTCGATCGGGAACTGCTTGTCGTGCTTGCCCGAGGCGACCTCTGCGGCCGCGGCGGCGATCGCCTTGGCGCGCTTCTTGTCGAGCAGGCCGAGGTCGCCGTTCACGGTCGCCGCGGCGCCCTTGATCCGGCCGAGCCAGTGGATGACCTCGGCGGGGACGGTCTCGCCGGAGATCGGGAAGTTCTTGACGGCCTTGGCGGTCTCACCGCTGTAGAGGCGGGCCATGGTTCTGGGCTCCTGGGTCGGACGGGAAGGACGCCCCGAAATCTATTCCTCAGCCGCAGAAGGCGGCGATCTCACGCGCGACGCCGACCGGGTCGTCGACCGGCATCAGGTACCCGCAGCGCTCCAGCGTGCGCAGCTGCGCGTCCGGCAGGAGGTCCAGCAGCTCCTCCGGGACGCTCGTCGGGTAGCCAGGGTCGTCCTGGGGCCAGAGCAGCAGCACCGGCATGTCCAGGCGCGGGTACAGGTCCAGCAGCTCGCGCCGCGGCGCCGACGGCCAGCGCCGCGCGAGCCGCGCCCACGACCGCGCGAGGTTCGCGTTCCCGGCGACGTCGGCCATCGCGTGCCGCACGAGGTCGGCGGCCTCCGGGTTGCCGCGGGCGCTCAGTCGGACGGCCTGCTCGGGGCGCAGCGCCGCGCGTGCGACGCGCATCGTCAGGCGGTCCAGCCCCGGCGCGTCGCCGAGCCGCATCGCCTGGCGCCAGCGGCGCCACAGCGCGTCGCCCGCGACGGGCTTGTGCAGGCGCGCCGGCAGCAGCACGAGCCGGGCCGGATGCAGCAGGTCCAGCTCGATCGCGCGCAGCACGATCTCGGCGCCGATCCCGTGGCCGGCGACGAGCGGGCGCGGCCCGGCGACGTCGACGCAGAAGCCGGCGACCACCTCGGCCAGCCAGTCCAGCGTGTAGGGGTGATGCGGGCGGTCCTCGGAATCGCCGTGCAGCGGCAGGTCCGGCAGCACGACGCGGAAGCGGTGCTCGAGGCCCTCGACGAGCGGTTCCAGCGCCTTGTGGGTCAGCAGCTCGGAGTGCCAGAGCACGAGCCCCGGCCCGGTTCCCTGCTCGCGGTAGGCGATGCGCGCGCCGTCTGCGTGGTGGTACAGGCGCAGCCGCACCGTCAGGTGCCGAGGGGCTTCGGAAGCGCGAAGTCGAAGTGGGCGCAGCTGCGCTCGATCTCGGCGATCACCGTCCGCATGACTGCGACCCGCGCGTGGCGCTTGTCCTCGGCCGGGACGACGGTCCACGGGGCCCATGCCGTCTCGGTGCGCTCGAGCATGTCCTCGACGGCCGTGACGTACGCCCCGTGGCACTCGCGGTTGCGCCAGTCCTCATCGGTCAGCTTCCAGGCCTTCAGCGGATCCTTCTGACGGCGCTTGAAGCGCCGCAGCTGCTCCTCCTGCGAGATGTGGAGCCAGATCTTGACGACGATCAGTCCCTCGAGGAAGAGGCTGCGCTCGAAGTTGACGATCTCCGCGTACGCGCGCTCCCACTGGTCCACGCTCGCGAAGCCCTCGACGCGCTCGACGAGCACGCGGCCGTACCAGGTGCGGTCGAAGATCGACATCCCGCCGAGGCCGGGAAGCTGCTCCATGAACCGGGCGAGGTGGTGGTGGCGCTTTTCGTCGGGCGTCGGGGCGGCGTACTGCACGACGCGCACGTGGCGCGCGTCGAGCGGCGCGACGAGGCGCTTGATCGCACCGCCCTTGCCGGCGGCGTCCCAGCCCTCGAACAGAACCAGCAGGCCGGGCCCGATCTCCATGTCGCCGAGCTTGCCGCCGAGCGCGAGGCGCAGCTGGCTCAGGCGGGCGCCCAGCGCCGCGAGCTCCTCCTGCTCCTCGGCGGCGGTCAGCCGCTGGGTCAGATCGACGTCGTCCAGGCGCCCCACGCCGCGCAGCCTTTCATGTCCGGCGCCGGCACGCACTCCCCCACCCGGCATCGCGGCAGGCCCACGACGCATGCCGCGGCGCAAACCTGCGCAAAGCTGCATCGCCGCTCGGGCCGCAGGTCCCACGCGCCGTTGGGCGTCTCGTGACCGACGCACGCACACAGCCCGCGCTGGGCTACACCGTCTCGCAGGCCGCCGAGCGCCTCGGCGTCTCGATCGCGACCGTGCGTCGCTGGTCGAACGCCGGCTTCCTGCAGGCCAGCCGCACTCCGGGCGGCCAGCGCCGCTTCACGCAGGAGCAGCTCGACACGTTCGTCGCCTCGCTGCGCCGCTGAACCCGCCGGCGGGGTCAACGGCGGTTCCGCGCTCTTGGCGCTGGCGGGCGTCCGCGTGAGCCCGAAGCGGGATGAACTGCGGCTGGCTGGTGATCGGGTCGCGCGTGCACTTGCGGTCCACCGTTGTGACAGTTGACGCGTCGCGCCTCGCAAAGCGGGCTCTTTCCGCCGCGTGGCCTGCAGTTTGTCCGACATCGACGGACAAACTCCCAGCTCGGCACGCGCGGGTCGCTGGCGGGTGAGCGCGACCGCCGATCCAGGCGGCCCTCTCGACCAGCGGCAGTACGACGCTGGCGGACGATCGCCGGCGCCGGCAGCGCCACCCTGCGGCCGGCGAGCCCGTCCCGGACGAAGCCCTACGTCGTCGTCGCGGCGTCGCGGATCCGTTCCTCGACCGCCAGCTCGACGTCGAAGTCCGCCGTCTCGCTGTGGCGGTACTCGACCCCCTTGCCGTACATCAGGTCGGAGAAGATCTCCACGTACTCGCCGGCGACCTGCTTCCCGGAGACGCGCCGCAGTTCGGTCAGCGCCTCGAACGAGCTCATCGGCTTGCGGTAGGTGTCCGGCGCGGTCAGCGTGTCGTAGATCTCGGCGATCGCGACGATCTTCGCGACCTCCGGGATCTGCTCGCCGGTCAGGCCGCGCGGATAACCGCGGCCGTCGATCCGCTCGTGATGGCAGCGGACGATCTCGCCGACCGGGCCATACACGCCGATGTTCTGCAGCAGGTCGGCGCCGACGTCGGGATGGCGGCGGATGCCGCGCCAGTCGTCGGGCGTCAGCTCCGCACCGCGCTCCATCACGCGGTCCGACAGCACGAACCGCCCGATGTCGTGCATCAGCCCGGCGGTGTGGGCGAGCTCCTGCTGGCGGTCGTCCAGGCCCGACGCGCGCGCGATGTCGCGTGAGAACTTGGCGACCGCGGCGCAGTGGCGCGAGGCGCGCACGTCGCGCTCGTTGAGCGTGCGCAGCAGGCTCGACAGGATGCCCCACGAGAGGTTGGCGAACTCGCGGGCCTGCTGGCGGGCGACCGACACCAGGCGGGTCATGTACCCG
>JBKJRO010000073.1:0-13983 GCA_046594555.1 Solirubrobacteraceae bacterium | reverse complement strand
GCGCTCTGCCGCCGTCCGCTCGACTGGATCGAGGCCGTGCGCCCCTGATCGGCGCCGGCGCGATGCCCTACGCTGCGACCCGCATGGCGTCGGTCCCCAACAACCTCGGCGCGCTCGTCGGGAACACGCCGCTCGTGGAGCTCCCGCGGCTGGTCCCGCAGGACCTCGGCGTCCGCCTGTTCGGCAAGCTCGAGGTCTTCAACCCCGGTGGCTCGGTGAAGGACCGGATCGGCGTCGCGATGATCGAGGCCGCCGAGCGCGAGGGCCGGATCGAGCCCGGCCGCACGACGATCGTCGAGGCGACATCGGGGAACACCGGGATCGCGCTGGCCTTCGTCTGCGCGGCCAAGGGCTACGACCTGCGGATCTTCCTGCCGCAGGGGATGAGCCGTGAACGTGAGGCGCTGCTGCGCCTGTACGGCGCTCACGTCGAGGTCGTCGAGTCGATGGGCGGCATGACCGAGGCGATGGACGCCGCGCGCGCGCTCGCGGGGGAGGCCGACCACTTCCTCCCCGATCAGTTCTCCAACCCCGCCAATCCCGAGGCCCACCGGACGGGCACCGGCCCGGAGATCCTGCGGGCCCTCGACGGACGGGTCGACGTGCTCGTCGCGGGGGTCGGGACCGGGGGCACCATCACCGGCGCGGGGGAGGCGATCAAGGCCGCCAATCCGAAGGCGCTCGTCGTCGCCGTCGAGCCGCAGTCATCCGCCGTGCTCTCCGGCCGCAGCCCTGGTCCGCACCGGATCCAGGGCATCGGCGCCGGGTTCGTCCCGGCCGTGCTCAACCGCGAACTGCTCGACGAGATCATCCCGGTCCCGGACGAGGCCGCGATCGAGACGGCGCGCTTCGCCGCCGCCCGGGAGGGGCTGCTGGCCGGACTGTCGTGCGGGGCCGCGCTGTGGGGTGCCATGCAGGTCGCGGCGCGGCCGGAGTCGCGCGGCAAGAACATCGTCGCGGTGCTGCCCGACTCCGGCGAGCGCTACATCTCGGCGCCGTTCTTCGCACCCGCCGCGTAGCGGCTGTGCCCCACCCGCCGAGGGGTCTATGGTTTCCCCCGTGCTCGGTCTCGGAACCCTGCGGCGTGTCGCCGGCGAGCTGCGGCGCGACGTCGCCGCGACGCACCAGCGCGACCCCGCCGCCCGGGGCGTCTCCTCGCTGGAGATCCTGTCCTCATGGCCCGGCGTGCACGCGCTGCTCGCGCACCGCGTTGCGCACGTCCTGCACGAGGCCGGCATTCCCGTCGCGCCGCGATCGATCGCCTACGTCAGCCGCGCGCTGACGGGCATCGAGATCCACCCGGCCGCGCAGATCGGCCAAGGCCTGTTCATCGACCACGGCAGCGGCGTCGTGATCGGCGAAACGGCGGTCGTCGGCGACAACGTCACGCTGTACCAGGGCGTCACGCTCGGCGGCACGGGCTTCGCCACCGGCAAGCGCCATCCCACGGTCGAGGACGAGGTCACCATCGGCTCGGGATCCAAGCTGCTGGGGCCGATCGTCATCGGCCGCCACGCCAAGATCGGCGCCAACAGCGTCGTCATCACGGATGTCCCCGCGGACAGCACCGTGGTCGGCAATCCGGGGCACGTCGTCCGCGTCGACGGCAAGCGCCCCGACGGCCCGGACGCCGACTGGATCCATCTGCCGGACCCGGTCGCCGACGCGATCCGCGAGCTGTCGGCGCGGCTCGGCGGCCTCGAGGAGGCCGTCGCGGAACTCGCCGGCGAGGCCGCGCCGGCAAAGGTGCGCCCGATCAGGCCGGTGAAGGCGCGCAACCCCGCCGGCGGCTGAGCTGAGCCGCGTCTTGCGGCGCGGGGCGGTGTCCTCGGCTGCTCGCGTGCAGAGCACGCCACGCAGGCCTGCGTCCTGGCCCCGCATCCGCGATCTGCGGCTCAGGGCGGCGTCCTAGTACGCGGTCGTGCGGCAGCGGTGGCGTGGGCGGGCCTTGAAGGCGGGCTCCTGGCCGCGGGTCCACAGGCGGTGGTCGAGGTCGCGCGGGGCGATGGCGAGCCGGGCGCTCAGCTGCTCGCAGGCGTGGACGGCGCAGGCGCGGATCTCGCGCTCCTGCGGGCCGGGGCGCAGCAGCCGGCCGGCGTCGATGTGCGCCGCCAGGCGCGGGTCGTAGACGAGCACGCCCTCGCAGCGCAGCACGTGGGGCACGAGGTTGTCGGCGAAGATCGTGAGCCGGTCGAGGTCGGCGAACTGCGCGACGCCGGCCAGCGCGAGGTTCGACGGGACGATCTGGGCGCGCTTCCAGAAGCCGCGGTCGTCGAACAGCGCCATGCCGTCGGCGAGCATGCGGGCCAGCGCCGCGGCCGATCCGCGGGCCTCGGCGACGAGGTCCAGCGCCGCGCGCCCGGCGAGGAAGCGGCCGAGGTCCCGCAGCGCCTGGGCGTACAGCGCCATCAGCTCGTGGTCGGGCACCTGCCCGAGCGTGTCGGCGAGTTCGTCGGCGCGCATGGCCCGCAGCTCGTCGTTCGACCAGGCGCCGTGCGCCCGGAAGTGGTCCGCAAGCGACCACGCGATGGTGAAGTACCCCGAGACCTCGTGGCCCTCGTGGTCGCGCCGCTTGATCAGCGTCGGGAACCAGCCGGAGCCGAAGTTGATCGTGTCGAGCGTCAGGAAGTACGCCGCGATCAGGTCGTCCGGTCCGTCGAGCAGGTGGCGCTCGGCGTCCGGCGCCGGTGCAGGTCCGGGGTCCAGCCGCTCGAGCGCCTCGGCGTCGATCGTCACCGAGCCGGCGTGCGCGGCGATCTCGGCACAGGCGGCGCGGACCTCGTCGGGCAGGGTCACGGGGGCGACGGTACACCGGGCCGCGCCGCCGGGCCGGAAACTACCCTGGGTCCTGATGCCCGAGGCCGACACAGACCAGCGGATCGAGGGCCTCCTCGCCGGGCTGAACGCGCCCCAGCGGCAGGCGACGACCCACGCCGAGGGGCCGTTGCTGGTCCTGGCCGGGGCGGGATCGGGCAAGACGCGGGTCCTGACGCACCGGATCGCCTGGCTCATCCACACCGGCCGTGCACGGCCGGGCGAGATCCTGGCGATCACGTTCACGAACAAGGCCGCGCAGGAGATGCGCGAGCGCGTCGAGCTGCTGCTCGGTCATTCCACCCGCGGCATGTGGGTGATGACGTTCCACTCGGCCTGCGCGCGGATCCTGCGCGCCGAGGCCCAGCGCCTGGGGTACACGAAGCAGTTCACGATCTACGACCAGGCCGACAGCCGGCGATTGGTCAAGCGCTGCCTGGACGACCTGGGGGTGGACGTCAAGCGCTTCACCCCGGCCGCCGTCCAGCATCAGATCTCGGCGGCGAAGAACCAGCTCCGCGACGCGGCCGAGTACCGCCAGCTCGTGGGCGGCTACTTCGAGCAGACGGTCGCGGACGCGTTCGAGCTCTACGAGTCCGAGCTGCATCGCATGAACGCGATGGACTTCGACGACCTGCTCTGCCGCACCGTCGACGTGCTGCGGCTGTTCCCCGAGGTCCGTGACCGCTACCGCGACGCCTTCCGCTACGTCCTCGTGGACGAGTACCAGGACACCAACCGCGCGCAGTACGAGCTGCTCCAGCTGATCGCGGGCGAGCACGGGAACCTGATGGTGGTCGGTGACGATGCGCAGTCGATCTACAGCTTTCGCAGCGCGGACATCCGCAACATCCTCGACTTCCAGGACGCGTTCCCCGACGCCACGACCGTCAAGCTCGAGCAGAACTACCGCTCGACGCAGACGATCCTCGACGCCGCCAACGCGGTGATCGCGCACAACCGCGCCCAGATGCACAAGACGCTCTGGACCGACCTGGGCGAGGGTGACGCGATCACGATCCGCGAACTCGAGGACGAGCACGCCGAGGCGCGGTACGTCGTCGGCGAGATCGAGCGGATGGTGGACGAGGGCGTCTCCCGCTCGGAGATCGCGGTCTTCTACCGGATGAACGCGCAGTCGCGGGTGCTCGAGGACACGCTCGTGCGGCGCGAGATCGCCTACCAGGTGATCGGCGGGACGAAGTTCTACGAGCGCGCCGAGATCAAGGACGCGATGTCCTACCTGACGCTGCTGGCCAACCCTCAGGACGCCGTCGCCTTCCAGCGGGTCGCCAACACGCCGCGCCGCGGGATCGGCCAGACGTCGCTCTCGCGGGTGCTGACGCACAGCCAGACGATGGGCATCAGCGTCTGGGACGCCGCGGCCGGCGCTGCGAGCGTGCCCGGGCTGGGCGCCGCCGCCGTCAAGGCGCTCGACCGCTTCATGACCACGATGGCCGGCCTGCGCGAGCGCGCGGACCAGCGGGTCCCGGTCGGCGACCTGCTCGACGCCGTGCTGCACGAGAGCGGCTACCTGGACTGGCTGGAGGCCGAGCGCACGATCGAGGCGCAGGGACGCACGGAGAACCTGCAGGAACTCGTCGAGGTCGCCCGCGAGTTCGACGCGAGCACCGACGCCGAGAGCGACCGCCTGGACCTGTTCCTGCAGCAGATCGCGCTCGTCGCCGACGCTGACGGGCGTCAGGACGACGAGGGTCTCGTCACGCTGATGACCCTGCACAACGCCAAGGGCCTGGAGTACCCGATCGTGTTCGTGATCGGCGCCGAGGAGGGGATCTTCCCGCACTCGCGCTCGCTCGACGAGGGCAACCTGGAAGAGGAGCGGCGCCTGGCCTACGTCGCCGTCACCCGCGCGATGCGGACGCTGACGATCACCCACGCCCGGCGCCGCGCGATCTTCGGATCGGCGACGTTCGGCCTGCCGAGCCGCTTCCTCGACGAGATCCCGACGCACCTGACCGACCGTGAGGCGGCGCAGACAAGCTGGGCGGCCGCCCGCGAGGCGACCGCCTCAGGAGGGATGCGCCCCCGGGCGACGACCTCGTGGCCCTCCGGCGGCGTCGGCGGTGGCGGGGAATCCGCGGCGCCGCCGGCCTTCCGCATGGGCGATGACGTCGTCCACGCCGCGTTCGGCGACGGCGTCGTCACCGGCGTCGAGCCGGGCGGCATCGTCGTGATCCGCTTCGCCCGCGACGGGTCGGAGCGCAAGCTGATGGCCGAGTACGCGCCGATCACGAAGCGCTAGCTTCTCGCTCGATGCCCGCCACGATCATCGACGGCAAGGCCGTCGCCGCCCGCGTCCGCGCCGAGGTCGCGCGGGACGTCGCCGCCTTCACCGCCGAGCACGGCCGCCCGCCGGGCCTGGCGACGATCCTGGTGGGGGAGGACGCCGCGAGCGCGGTCTACGTCGGCGGCAAGCAGAAGGCCTGCGACGAGGTCGGGATCAAGGGGTTCGACCACCGCCTGCCGGCGGACGCGACGCGCGAGCAGGTCGTCGCGCTGATCGAGGACCTCAACGCCGACCCGGCCGTCAGCGGGATCATCTGCCAGCTGCCGGTTCCCGCGCACCTCGACGGCGTCGAGCTGACGGGCCTGGTCGACCCGGGCAAGGACGTGGACGGGCTCACGCCGCTCAGCGCCGGGTACCTGGCGCTCGGCCGCGAGGGCCTGCGTCCCTGCACGCCCGAGGGCGTGATGCTGCTGCTCGCCGAGGCGGGCGCTGAGCTGCAGGGCGCCGAGGCGGTCGTGATCGGCCGGTCGAACCTGTTCGGCAAGCCGATGGGGCAGCTGCTGCTCGGTGCGAACGCCACGGTCACCACCTGCCACTCGCGCACCGCCGACCTGCCGGGTGTGTGCCGCCGCGCCGACGTGCTGATCGCCGCCGTGGGCCAGGCCCGCATGGTCAAGGCCGATTGGGTCAAGCCGGGCGCGATCGTCATCGACGTCGGGATGAACCGGCTCGACGACGGCCTCTGCGGCGACGTGGACTTCGACGCCGTCGCTCCCGTGGCGAGCGCGATCACGCCCGTGCCCGGCGGCGTGGGCCCGATGACCATCGCCTGCCTGCTGCGCAACACGCTGAAGGCCGCGAAGCTCCGCCTCGCCTAGAATCGCCGCCGTGTCCATCGACCGCTCCGAGGTCCTCCACGTCGCGCGCCTGGCGCGCCTGCAGCTGACCGACGAGGAGGCCGACCGCATGGTGGACGAGCTGTCCTCGATCCTCGGCCACATCGAGCAGATCGATGCGCTCGACCTGAAGGGCGTGCCGCCGACCTCGCACGTCGTCGAGGTGACCGAAGGGCTGCGCGCGGATGTTCCCGGTCCGTGCCTGCCGCGCGAGGTCGCGTTCGACCAGGCGCCCGCGACGCAGGACGGCGGCTTCCTCGTCCCCAGCCCGCAGGCCGGCTGACCATGAGCGACGAGCTGCTGGACCTGACGGCCAAGCAGGCCGCCGCCGCGATCGAGCGCGGCGACCTCGACGCGGGCGAGCTGTTCGCCGCCTACCGGGAGCGGGCTGCCGCCGACGACCTCAACGCCTTCACGCATGTCGCGGCAGATGGTCCAGGCGCGCACGACCCGCAGGGACCGCTGCGCGGCGTGCCGGTCGCCGTCAAGGACCTGTTCTGCACCGAGGGCATGCCGAGCCAGGCCGGCTCACGGATTCTCGAGGGGTACATCCCGCCCTACACCGCCACGGCCGTCGCCAATCTCCAGGCCGCGGGCGCTCCCGTGCTCGGCAAGACCAACCAGGACGAGTTCGCGATGGGTTCGTCGAACGAGAACTCGGCCTACGGGCCGGTGCTGAATCCCTGGGACCGCACCCGCGTGCCCGGCGGCTCCTCCGGCGGAAGCGCTGCGGCGGTCGCCGCAGGCCTCGCGCCGTGGGCGATCGGCACGGATACCGGCGGCTCGATCCGCCAGCCCGCGGCGCTCTGCGGCATCGTCGGCCTGAAGCCCACCTATGGCGCCGTCTCGCGCTACGGGATGATCGCCTTCGCCAGTTCGCTCGACGGCGCCGGTCCGTTCACGCGCGACGTCACCGACGCGGCGCTGCTGTACCGCCACATGGTCGGTGCCGATCCGTTCGACTCGACGGCCGTCGGCCACCCCGAGCAGATCGCCCTGCCGACCGCCGACCGGCTCGACGGCATCACCCTCGGCGTCCCGGCCGAGCTGTCCGCCGGCGCGGGCGTCGAGCCCGGCGTGCTGACCGCGTTCGAGGCGGCGCTGCAGCACGCCCGCGACCTCGGCGCGACGATCGAGACCTGCTCGCTGCCGACCGCGCCGCAGGGGCTCAGCGCCTACTACGTGATCGCGCCGGCGGAGGCATCGTCCAACCTGGCCCGCTTCGACGGCGTCCGCTACGGGCTGCGAGCCGAGGCCGACGACCTGGTCTCGATGTACACGCACACCCGCCACGACGGCTTCGGCGCCGAGGTCAAGCGCCGCATCCTGATCGGCACGTACGCGCTGTCCAGCGGCTACTACGACGCCTACTACGGGCGCGCGCAGAAGGCCCGCACGCTGATCGTGCGTGAGTTCAACAGCGTGTTCGAGAACGTCGACTTCGTCGTCACCCCGACGAGCCCCGGCGTCGCCTTCGAGCTGGGGTCCAAGACCGCCGACCCGCTGTCGATGTACCTCAACGACTTCTTCACCGTGCCGATGTCGCTCGCCGGCATCCCGGCCATCTCGATCCCCGCCGGGCTGTCCGGCGGCCTGCCGGTCGGCCTGCAGCTCGCCGGCCCCGCATTCAGCGAGAACCGGATCCTCGATGCCGCGCACGCGCTCGAGCTGGCGATCGGCTTCGACGGGTCGCCGGCCCGGAAGGGGGCGGCGGCATGAGCTCGGACGTCCAGTACGAGCCGGTGATCGGGCTGGAGATCCACGTCCAGCTGCGCACGAAGACGAAGATGTTCTGCTCCTGCCCGCTGAGCTTCGGGGAGGAGCCCAACACGCGCACGTGCCCGCGGTGCCTGGGGCTGCCGGGCACGCTGCCGGTCGCCAACGCCGAGGCGATCCACTTCGGCCTGATGATCGGGATGGCCGTCGGCTCGGAGCTGGCGCCGCGGTCGATCTTCCACCGCAAGAACTACTTCTACCCCGACCTGCCCAAGGGGTACCAGATCAGCCAGTTCGACGAACCGCTGTGCTCGGGCGGGCATCTGGGCGCGGTGCGGATCCACCGCGTGCACCTGGAGGAGGACGCCGCCAAGCTCATCCACGTCGGCGCCAGCGGCCGCATCCACGGTTCCGACGCGTCGATCGTGGACTTCAACCGCGGCGGCACGCCGCTGGCGGAGATCGTCACCGAGCCGGACGTGCGCTCGGCCGAGCAGGCCAGCGAGTGGCTGCGCCTGCTGCGCACGACGCTGCGCCAGCTCGGCGTCAGCGACGTGAACATGGAGGAGGGCTCGCTGCGCTGCGACGCCAACATCTCGATCCGGCCCGTCGGCAGCACCGAGCTCGGCACGAAGACCGAGCTGAAGAACATGAACTCCTTCCGCTTCATCGAGCGCGGCATCCGCGCCGAGGTGGCGCGGCAGGAGGCGCTGCTGCGCGCGGGGGAGAAGGTCGTCCAGGAGACGCTGCACTTCGACCCGCGGACCGAGGCGATCACGTCGCTGCGCAGCAAGGAGGAGGCGCACGACTACCGCTACTTCCCCGAGCCCGATCTGCCGCCGGTGCTGATCACGCAGGCGATGCTCGATCGCGCCGCCGCGGCGATGCCCGAACTGCCCGCCGCGCGGCAGGAGCGCTTCGCGAGCGAGCTGGGGCTGAACGCCGAGAGCGCGCGCCTGCTGTCCTGGCGCAACGAGCTGGGCGACGTGTTCGAGGCCGCGCTGGCGGCCGAGCCCGGGGTCGATCCCCAGCAGCTGGCGAACTGGACGAGCGACCTCGCTGCCCACCCGGACGTCGAGGACGCGGGGGACTCCAAGGTGACGCCGGCGGCCCTCGCCGCGCTCGTGAAGCTCGTGGCCGGCGGCGCGGTGACGCGCGACGGCGCCAAGCAGGTGCTCGATGTGCTCGTGGCCGACGGCGGCGAGCCGGCAGCGATCGTCGAAGCGCAGGGCCTGGCGGCCGTCGGCGGCGCCGACGAGCTGACGCCGATCGTCATCGCCGCGCTCGACGCCAACCCCGACGTGGCCGAGAAGCTTCGCGGGGGGGACATGAAGCCGATCGGCGTCATCGTCGGCCATGTGATGAAGGAGACACGCGGCCGGGCCGACGGCAAGGAGATCACGGCCATCGTGCGCTCCCACCTGGGCCTGTAGCCCGCTCGACACGATGTACACCCGTTGCGGGGGAATCACCGCCCGGCGGGCCATACCGGCGCGAGGTCGCTGCGCCGATCATCATGGCCATGGACAGGCCATCGCCCTCGCTCTCCCGGTACCTGCTGCTGCGCACGCCCGCCCCGGCGCCGCGTGACGCATCGGCACCGAAGGTCCGCCGCTACCGCCTCGCCCGCATCGAGGTCAACGGCCGCGCCACCCCGGACGACCGCTTCTCGCACCTGCAGCGCGGCTACGACTGAGGCGCATCCCGGCCTCCCCGGCCCCGGCCGCGCAGGCCCCGGCGCCGCCGACCGGCCCCGGTACCCTTGGGCCATGAAGAAGACCGGCAGTTCGTTCCCCATGAAGGTGCTCGCGGTCCTCGTGCTCGCCGTGGCGGCGTGGATCCTGCTGAAGGTCGTCATCGGCATCCTCGCGGGCGTCGCCTGGATCATCGTGATCGTGCTCGCGGTGCTCGGCATCCTGTGGGCCTGGAACACGCTCACCGACTGAGGATCCGATCATGGCCGGCGCGGGCTACCTGATCATCTGCCTGTTCTTCGGGCTCGCCGGCGGGGTCGTCGCGCGACTCAAGGGCAACTCGTTCTGGATCTGGTTCGTGATCGCCGCGATCGTGCCGTTCGGCATCGGGCTGCTCGCGGCGATCGTCCAGCGCTCGGACATGGCCGAGGACGTCCGCGCGTGCCCTGGCTGCGGGAAGGTCGTCCCGGTCCACGACGCGCTGTGCACGCGCTGCGGAACCGAGCTCGAGTTCCCCGCGAGCGCCGACGAGATCGCGCCCGGTCCGCTCGCCGCGGGTTGACCTCAGGCGCAGGAAAACCCCGGCGCAACCGATATTCCGTCCGGTACACTCGGACTTCCGAGCCGCCACGGGCGGCTCTTTGCATACCACGACCACCACGACCGAAGCCGAAGGGAGGACGACACAGATGCGCGCAGTCGACGCGATCATGGAGTGTTTGAAGGCCGAGGGCGTCGAGGTCGTATTCGGCTACCCCGGCGGCGCCAACCTCCCGACGTACGACGCGTTCTACGACGCGGGCATCCATCACGTCCTCGTCCGCCACGAGGCGGGCGGCGGCCATGCCGCGGAGGGCTACGCCAAGGTCACCGGCAAGGTCGGGGTCTCGCTCGGCACGTCCGGCCCGGGCGCGACGAACCTCGTCACCGCGATCCAGGACGCGATGATGGACTCGGTCCCCGTCGTGTTCCTCACCGGCCAGGTCCGCACCGACCTGCTCGGCACCGACGGCTTCCAGGAGGCCGACGTCATCGGCATCACGATGCCGTCGGTCAAGCACTCGTTCATGATCACCGACCCGCGCGAGCTGCCGCGGGTGATCCACGAGGCGTTCCACATCGCCGGCACCGGCCGGCCCGGCCCGGTCCTGATCGACATCCCGACCGACCTCTCGCGGGCCGACATCGACTACGTCCCCGTGACGGACGTCAACCTGCCCGGCTACCAGCCGACGGTCGAGGGCAACGCCAAGCAGATCCGCCAGGCGGCGAAGGCCCTGGCCGCGGCCCGGCGCCCGGTGCTCTATGTCGGCGGCGGCGTCGTCAACGCCAACGCGTCGGACGCGCTGATCGCCTTCGCCCGCAGCGACCGCTTCCCGGTCACCTGCACGCTGAACGCGCTCGGTGCCTTCCCGGCGCCGGACCCGCAGTGGCTCGGCATGCTCGGCATGCACGGGACCCGCACCGCGAACTACGCGATGGACGAGGCGGACCTGATCTGCGCGATCGGCGCCCGCTTCGACGACCGCATCACGGGCAAGCTGTCCGAGTTCGCCCCGCGCGCCAAGTTCATCCACATCGACATCGATCCGGCCGAGATCTCCAAGAACATCCCGGCGCACATCCCGATCGTCGGCGACGCGAAGAACGTGCTCGAGCGCCTGCTCGTCGAGTACGAGGCGCTGGACACCGACGCGGGCCGCCTGGAGGAGTGGTGGCAGCGCCTGCACCAGTGGCAGGATCAGCATCCGCTGAAGTTCGAGACCTCGCCGAGCGGCGAGATCATGCCCCAGCAGCTGATCAAGACGATCTGCAAGATCACGGACGGCGACGCGATCCTGTGCTCCGACGTCGGCCAGCACCAGATGTGGGCGGCCCAGTACTACGATTTCCCGCAGCCGCGCCGCTGGATCAACTCCGGCGGCCTGGGGACGATGGGCTTCGGCCTGCCCGCCGCAATCGGCGCGCAGCTCGGGGACCCGGAGCGGCTCACCGTCGTCATCAGCGGCGACGGGTCGATCCAGATGAACATCCAGGAGCTCGCGAGCGTCCGGCAGGAGGGCCTGCCGCTGAAGATCGTCGTGATGAACAACGGCTACCTCGGCATGGTCCGCCAATGGCAGGAGCTGTTCTGGAACAACCGCTACAGCCACGTGGACATGCAGACGCACGGCGGGGAGGAGGCGTTCCCCGACTTCGTCAAGCTCGCCGAGGCCTACGGCATCCGCGGCGCGCGCCTGACGGACCCCGAGACGCTCGAGGCCGACCTGCGAGCCGCGTTCGAGGCCGAGGGCCCCTGCTTCATCGACGTGCAGGTCGTGCGCGAGGAGAACGTGTACCCGATGATCGCGCCCGGCGAGGCCGCGCGGAACATGGTGGGCTGAGCGATGGTCGACACGAACGAGATCCTCAGCCTCGACGACCTCGAGGCCGCCGGCAACATCCGCAGCGGGCGCAAGCACACCCTGTCGATCCTGACCGAGAACAAGTCGGGCGTCCTGAGCCGCATCGCGGGCCTGTTCGCGCGGCGCGGGTTCAACATCGACACGCTCACGGTCGGGCCGACGGACGATCCCGAGATCAGCCGCTTCACGATCACGATCGACGGGGCCGAGCACCCGATCGACCAGGTCACCAAGCAGCTGCACAAGCTCGTCAACGTGCTGAAGATCCGCGACCTGGAGCCGGACGAGACCGTCGCGCGCGAGCTCGCGCTGTTCAAGGTCAGCGCCGACGGCGTCCAGCGTGCCGAGGTGATGCAGATCTGCGAGATCTTCCGCGGCAAGGTCGTGGACGTGACGCGCCGGTCGCTGACCGTCGAGGTCACCGGCACGACCGAGAAGATCGAGGCGTTCGAGCGCATGGTCCGCCCGTTCGGGCTCGTCGAGATGATGCGCACCGGCGAGATAGCAATCGCCCGCGGCCGGAACGAGACGTAAGCGTCGCCTCGCAGCCCATGGCGGCGTCCTCGGCCACTCGCGTGCAGAGCACGCCACGTTGGCCTGCGTCCTTGCCACGAGCCGCGATCCGACGCTTCTGACTCGTTCCGCGTGGTGGCGTGGTGCTTCAGTGACACGTCTCACGCCTGTGGCGCTGCATCAGTGACACGCCTCACGCTTGTGGCCGACGCTCGCGCCCGGCGCCTATTCTGAATGGTGATGCCCGATGTGCTGAGCACCGTCCCCGCGGGAGCGTTCGCGCTCCGGTCGGCCGACCGCGCGCGGCTGGCCGCGCGGCTGGACGAGGCGGTCCGGCGCGCGCGCCGCGTTCGCGGTGGCGAGGTCCTGGTGGCCATCACCGTCGCGCTGCCGGCCGACGCCGATCCGACGGCGATCGTGGTCGCCTCGCGGCAGGGCGACGAGCCGTGGTTCTGCTTCGAGCAGCCCGACCGCGACCGCGCGGCGCTCGCGACCCTCGGCGTCGTTCGCACCCTCGCCGGGACCGGCGCGGACCGCTTCGCCGACGTCGCGCGCGCCTGGCGCGAGCTCGGGTCGCATGCGCTGGCCGACCCGGCCGACGGCCCGCGCGGGTCGGGTCCCGTCGCCGTCGGCGGCTTCAGCTTCGCCCCCGCGGGCGGTGCTGCGCCCCATTGGGCCGGGTTCGACCCCGCGTCGCTCCACGTGCCGCAGGTCGCGATCGCCCGCCGCGGCGACGACGTCCGGCTGACGCTCAGCGCCACCGCCCGCCCCGATGATGACCCGGGCGAGCTGCTCGCGGCGCTGGAGGCCCGGGCGAACGAGCTGCGCAGCGCGCCGCTGCCGCTGCTGGACCCGGACCCGACCGAGCGCTGCCGCGTCGTCAGCGCGATGCCGCCCGAGCACTACGAGGGCGCCGTCGCCCGCGCCGTCGAGCGGATCCGCGCGGGGGATCTGGACAAGATCGTGCTGGCCCGCGAGGTGCAGGTGCTCGCACCCGCAGCGCACGACGCGGCGGCCGTCTTCGGCGTCCTGCGCGAGGCGTTCCGCGAATGTCACGTCTTCGCCGTCGGCCGCGGCGACGCCACCTTCATCGCCGCCAGTCCCGAACTGCTCGTGCGCCGCGAGGGGCTGCGGGCCGGCACCGTCGCGCTCGCCGGCTCGGCGCGTCGCAGCGCCGATCCGTCGGTCGACTCGCACCTGGGCGAGCAGCTGCTGCGCTCGGCCAAGGACCGCGAGGAGCAGGCGATCGTCACGCGCCGCATCATGCAGGCGCTGCGCCCTCCAAGCGTGTGGGTCACGGCCGCCGAGGAGCCGGTGATCGTCCGCGTCGCGAACATCCAGCACCTCGCCACACCGATCCGCGCGCAGCTGCGCGAGCCGGTCAGCGCCGTCGAGCTCGCCGGCCTGCTGCATCCGACGCCCGCCGTCGGCGGCGAGCCGCACGCCGTCGCGGCGCCGCTGATCCCCGCGCTCGAAGGGCTCGACCGCGGCTGGTACGCCGGGCCCGTCGGCTGGACCGATTCCAGCGAGGACGGCGAGTTCTGCGTCGCGCTGCGGTCGGCGCTGCTGACGGGCACGGTCGCGCGCTGCTACGCGGGCGTCGGCGTCGTCCGCGACTCCGACCCGGCGGCCGAGCCCGCCGAGACCGAGATCAAGCTCGAGGCGCTGCTCCCGGTCCTCTCGCTCTGATTCAC
>JBKJRO010000130.1:0-44437 GCA_046594555.1 Solirubrobacteraceae bacterium | reverse complement strand
GGCCTGCGCGGCGCGGCGTTCCCGTGGCGAACGATCGGCGGCGAGGAGTGCTCGGGCTACCTGCCTGCCGGCACCGCCGCCTTCCACATCAACGCCGACATCGCCCACGCCGTCGCGCGCTACGTCGGCGCCACCGACGACCGGCGTTTCGAGCGCGAGGCGGGAGCGCCGCTGCTCGTCGAGACCGCGCGACTGTGGGCCAGCCTCGGCCACCACGACGAGCGTCGCGGCGGGCGCTTCTCGATCGACGGAGTGACCGGCCCCGACGAGTACTCGCCACTCGTCGACAACAACCTCTACACCAACGTCATGGCACGCGCCAACCTGCGCGCGGCGGCCGACGTCGTCGAACGGCTCGGCACCCATGCGCCCGCCGTGGAGCCCGGAGAGGTGGAGACCTGGAGGCGGGCAGCCGACGCGATGACGATCCCCTACGACAGCGAACTCGGCGTGCACCTCCAGGACGAAGACTTCGCACGCCACGCGCCATTTGACTTCGAAACCACACCGCCGGACGACTACCCCCTGCTGCTCCACGCTCCCTACTTCCAGCTCTACCGCCGCCAGGTGGTCAAGCAGCCCGACGTCGTGCTCGCCATGGTGCTTCGCGGTGACTCGTTCACTGCCGATGAGAAGCGCGCGAACTTCGCCCACTACGAGGCGCTGACGGTGCGCGACTCGTCGCTGGCCGCCGGCACGCAGTCGATCATGGCCGCCGAGGTCGGCGACGTGCAGCTGGCCTACGACTACATGGCTGAGGCCGCGCTGCTCGATCACGACGACGCCGGAAGCAACACCGCCGACGGCCTGCACCTTGCTGCGCTTGCTGGCGGTTGGTTGGCCGTGATCGTCGGCCTCGGGGGAGCCCGGCAGCACGACGGCCGGCTCTCGTTCACTCCGAGGCTGCCGGAGGCCCTGACCAGGATCGCGTTCCACCTGTCCTTCCGCGGGCGGCACCTGCACGTCACCATTGCCCCGGCACGTGCGACATACGAGCTGCGCTCCGGGGAGGCATTGGAGATCGCGCATTGGGGCGCACGGCTCGCCGTCACCGGCGAAGCCCCCGTCGTGCGGGCAATCCCGCCACCGGCGCCGATCCCGGCACTGCGGCAACCTGCCGGGCGGTCACCTCAGCGACGGCGCGGATCCAGGACCGATGGCCACGACACCCGATGAGTGGCCCAGCCGAGGAGACGCCGGCGTCCGGCCGTGATCGCGCCCCGACGCCGCTCATGCCGCCGGGACTCGACGCCCGGCATCTGATCCGGCGCGCGGTGCAGATCGCACTGGTCGGGCTGGTCGTCGTCGTCGCGGTGTCGGCCCTTCCTGGCCTGGGCGAGGTCCGCGATCGCTTCGCCGGCGCACGACCCGGCTGGCTGGTCGCCGTGCTGTTCATGGAGATCGCCTCGGTCCTCGCCTTCGTCGCGGCGTTCCGAGGCGTGTTCTGCCCGCGCCTCGGCTGGCGCCTGAGCTACCAGATCGCCGTGTCTGAGCAGGCCGCGAACGTCCTGCTTCCGACCGGCGGCGCCGGCGGGCTGGCGCTCGGTGCTTGGGCGCTGCAGCGCGGCGGCATGCCGACGGATCACATCGCGCGGCGCAGCGTGGCCCTGTTCCTCACCACCAGCTCGGTCAACTTCGTTGCAGCGATCCTGGCCGGCGTGGCGCTCGCGCTCGGACTCGTGGCCGGCACGGCGCCACTGGGCTTGACGCTCGGACCGGCAGGCCTGGCCGTCGTGACCGTGCTCGGCGTGCTCGTACTGCCACGCGTTCTGCCCGGCGACGGCGCCCCTGCACGCGGTCGTATGCGCCGCCTGCTGGCGGTCTCCGCCGCGGCGCTCGCCGACGGCATCGGGGACGCCGTCGCGCTTGTGGCCTCGCGCCAGCCGCTGGTCATCATCGGCGCCGTCGGCTACATGGCGTTCGACGTTGCAGCGCTTTGGGCCGCCTTCCACGCGTTTGGGGCCCCGCCTCCACCGGGCATCCTCGTCCTCGCGTATGTCCTGGGCCAACTCGGCGGCCTGATCCCGGTGCCAGGCGGCATCGGTGGCACAGACGGAGCCCTGATCGGTGTCTTGATCCTCTACGGCACGCCTGTGGCGGCGGCTGCGGCTGCCGTCCTCTCGTACCGCGCGTTTCAGCTCGGGCTCCCCGTGCTGCTGGGGACGATCGCATTCGCGAGTCTGCAACGAACGCTCGCGACTGCGTCGGTGCCGGCGGCGATTTGCGCGTCGATGGCGGCGGCCTACGAGCCCCCGGACGCCTGAAGCCGGTCACGCCTCGCGGAGAACTACGCCCCCACGTGGCGTGGTCTGTGCCGATGTCGTGGCGCTGACGTCCGCTTACCATGGCCCGGGTGAAGTTGAGCGATCTCCGTGAGCGTCTGGACCTCAGCTCCGCGAGCGCGACCACACGCCTGACCGCCGCACTGCTGGTCGGGGTGCTGGCGCTGCAGCTGGCGATGATCGGCTCCTACGTCGGCGCCCTGCACGCGCCCAAGGCCCGTGACATCCCGATCGCCGTCGTCGCCCCGCCAACGCTCGCGCCCACCATCACCGCTCAGCTGCGCCGCGGTGGCGCGCTCGCTCCGCGCGTCGTCGCCGATGTCCCGGCGGCGCAGCGCGCGATCGACCGCCGCGATGTGTACGCCGCGTTTGTGCCTGGGTCGCGTACGGACCGGCTGATCGTCGTGCCGGCCGCCTCCAGCGCCGTGGCCGAACTCCTTCCGGTCGCGCTGCGGAGGATGGAACCCGCGGGGCGCCACCTGGCGGTCCAGACGGTGAAGCCGCTGCCCGCCGACGATCCGCGGGGACTCTCGCCGTTCTACCTCGTCCTCGGCTGGCTCGTGGGCGGCTACGTCGGCGCCACGGTGCTTGGCCTGGCCCGCGGCGGCAGTCCGCGAGGACGCCGAGATGCCGGCCGGCGGCTGCTCGTTCTGGCCGCGTACGCCGCCGTTTCGGGACTCTTGGGCACGCTCGTGGTTCAGCAGCTGGTCGGGGTGCTGGACGGCAACACGCTTGCGCTCGCGGCCGTAGGCGCGCTCCTGGTCTTTGCCACCGGTGCCGCGACAGCAGCGCTGCAGTCGCTCCTGGGCATCGTCGGCACGGCGCTGGCGATCCTGCTCTTCGTCGCGATCGGCAACCCGGCCTCCGGCGGCCCGCTGGCCACCGAGCTGCTGATGCCGAGTCTCTGGCGCACGCTCGGCCCGCTGCTTCCCCCTGGTGCCGGCACCACGCTGGTACGCAACATCACCTACTTCGACGCCAACGCCCTCGCGGGAGCCCTGTGGGTCCTCGTGGCCTACGCGGCGCTCGGCTCACTGCTCGTGCTGCTCAGTGCCGGCCGCCGCATGCGCAGCAGTACCACGGAGGTCGAGGCCATGTCCGCGGCAGGGATCGCGGCCTAGCAGCGCGATGTCGGCCACGGCCTCGAGCGATCATCGACAGCGCTACCGCGAGATCGCCGAAGCGCTCTCTCGTCATGGCCTGGGCTACCTGGTCGGTGTCGTCGGGTTGGAGCGCCAGGTGCCCTTCCATCGCGGGCTGTTGGGCCACGAGCCCCGGGACGAGCCGTATACGCGTCCCGAGCATGTCCGCCTGGCGCTCGAGGAGCTCGGAGCGACGTTCGTCAAGCTGGGCCAGATCCTGTCGACGCGCTCCGATCTTGTGGGCCCCGAGTACCAGCTCGAGCTGGCCAAGCTGCAGGACGCCGCGCCCCCGGTGTCCGGAGAGGCGGTCCGCGCCCTGGTCGCCGACGAACTCGGGGAGAACTTCGAGGATGCCTTTGCGATGTTCGACATCGCTCCGCTGGCCGCCGCGTCAATCGGGCAGGCGCACGCCGCCACCCTGCACGACGGCACCGAGGTGGTGGTCAAGGTCCGCCGGCCGGGTGTGGTTGCGCAGATCGCGACCGACCTGGAGATCCTGCGCAACCTGGCGAGCCACGCCAGCCGCCACTGGGAGGTCGCCGATGACTACGACATCGTCGGCCTCGTCGACGAGTTCGCCCAGACGCTCCAGGCTGAGCTGGACTACCTCCGCGAAGGTCACGACGCCGAGCGCTTCGCGATCAACTTCGCCGACAACCGCGACGTGCACATCCCGCGGGTGTTCTGGCAGACGACGACGTCGCGCATGCTCACGCTCGAACGCGTCCACGGCATCAAGGTTGACGACGCGGAGGCGCTCGACGGGGCCGGCATCAACCGCCGCGCGCTCGCCGAGCTCGCGACCCGCGTGAGCGCCCAGATGGTCTTTGAGGACGGCTTCTTTCACGCCGACCCCCACCCGGGCAACTTCTTCGTCGAGCCCGGCGGACGACTGGGGATCATCGACTTCGGCATGGTCGGCGAGCTCGACGAACGCCTGCGCGAGCAGCTGGGCACGCTGCTCTTCGCCCTCTCCCGCAAGGATCCCGACCGGATCACCAGCGCAGTGCTGGCGCTGAGCGCCAGTCGCCGCAAGGTCGATCGCGCCGGCTTGAGCGCCGACCTCGCGCGCATGGTCACCACCTACGACGGGCAGGCGGTCGGCGAGATCGCGATCGGGGCGCTGATCGAGCAGGTCCTCGGGATCGTGCGCCACCACCACCTCCAGCTGCCCCGACAGATGGTCCTGCTGCTGAAGATGACGATCATGAACGAGGGCATGGCCGCGAGGCTCGACCCCGAGCTCCAGCTGGGAGCGGTCCTTGCGCCGTACGCGCAACGCCTCGTCGCTCGCCAGCTCTCCCCGGCCGCGTTCATCCGGCGCCTGGGACACGCGGGCATCGACGTCGCGCAGCTCGGCGCCGAGCTGCCCGAGCAACTGCGACGCCTGCTCGCCGTGCTCGAACAGGGCGGCCCGGAGGTCCACCTGCGGGCCGACGAGCTCGAGCCCCTGATGGCTCGCGCGGAACGCCTCGGCAACCGCCTCATCGCCGGGATCATCGCCGCCGCCATCATCGACGGTCTGGCCGAGATGACGACCGTCGACGCCGAGCGCTGGCGTTCGTTGCGGCGCCCGGTGCTCACGGCCGCCGCCGGGGCGGCCAGCACGCTCGGTGGCTACCTCGCGTGGACGGCGCGCCGAGACGCCCGTCGGCGCAGCAGCGGTTGAGGCACGCTGGCTATTCGCCCAGCGCGCTGCGCAGCCGCTGCTCCTCTTCGTCGCTCAAGGATGTCTGGATGACATGACCTCCGAAGTGCTCGATGCGTGGCAGTAGCTTGTCGGGGGTGCTCTTGCGAATGAGCAGAAACAGCGCCGAGGTCCCGGGTGTGAGCCGCTGGCCGACGTCCTTCATGAAGGTGTCGTCGACACCTGAATCCGTCAGCGATCCTGCCAGCGCCCCGCTCGCTGCTCCGATCGCGAATCCCATCAGCGGCATGAGGAAGATCAGACCGATCAGGCTTCCCCAGAGCGCGCCACCGGCCGCGCCGGCGCCGACGGGGTTGATCGCTTGGTGCAGGCGGACTTTGCCCTTCTCGTCGCGGGTGACGACTACGGCGTCGTCGAGCTCGATCACCTTCTCCTTGCTGAGGTCGACGAGCGTCCTACGGACGTTCTCGGCGGTTTCCTGGTCGTCGTAGGCGATTGCCACGAGGTCGCTCATGCTTCAGCTTCTCCTGGTGCTAGGGGTCTGTCGACGTTGGTGCTCGCCGGCAGCCGGCCGGCCGCGGCGGGTGCCTCCGGCAGGCGCAGCCGCTTCAGCATCAGCGCATTGACCGCGACGATCAGGCTCGAGCCGGCCATCGTCAGCGCCGCGAGCTCCGGACGCAGGACGAGCCCGAGCGAAGGCTCGAAGACGCCGGCGCCGATCGGGAGCGCGATCGCGTTGTAGCCGACGGCCCACCCGAGGTTCTGTCGCATCTTGCGCAGCGTGCCGTGTCCGATATCGAGCGCGATCGGAACGTCGAGCGGGTCCGAGCGCATCAGGACGACGTCCGCGGTGTCGATCGCGACGTCCGTACCGGCCCCGATCGCAATGCCGAGGTCGGCTTGCGCGAGCGCCGGAGCGTCGTTGACCCCGTCGCCCACCATCGCGACCTTGCGACCCTCGGCCTGCAGCTCGATGACTTTTGCCGCCTTGTCACCCGGCAGCACGTCGGCGAGCACTGTGTCGATTCCGAGCTCCTGGCCGATCCTCCGGGCGGTCGCCTCGTTGTCGCCGGTGAGCATCACGACCTGGATTCCAGCCTCGTGCAGCGCCGCGATCGCTGCTGCCGACGTGGGGCGGACGGCGTCAGCGATCGCGATCGCGGCCGCAGCTCGGCCATCGATCGCGACGAGGACGACCGTATGTCCGTCCGCGGCAAGCGCGTCGCGGCGCGCACCCAACGCGCCGAGCTGCACCTTCTCGCGCGCGAGCAGACGGCCGTTCCCGACCGCCACGCGACGACCCTCAACCGTCGCCAGCGCGCCGTGGCCAGGGACGTTCTCGAAATCCTCGGCGGCAACCGCCGGGACCTCCTGCTGATCGGCCCGCTCCACGATCGCTTGCGCGAGGGGATGCTCCGAGGCGCGCTCGACCGCTGCCACCAGGCGCAGCAGCTCGGCCTCCTCAATCCCGTCGGTCACGATCTCGGTAACTTCGGGCTCGCCCTTGGTCAGCGTGCCGGTCTTGTCCAGGACGACCGTCTGGATGCGCGCCGAGGTCTCCAGCGCCGTCGCGTTCTTGAACAGGATGCCGCGCTCGGCCCCCAGACCGGTGCCGACCATGATCGCTGTGGGCGTCGCCAGCCCGAGCGCATCCGGGCAGGTGATGACCACGACCGTGATCGCGAACAGCATCGCGGCTGCGAACGAGCGATCGCTGAACACCAGCCAGGCCGCCAGCGTCAGCGCACCGCCGATCAACGCTACGAAGACCAGCCAGAACGCGGCCCGATCGGCCAGTCGCTGACCTGGCGCCTTGGAACTCTGCGCCTCCTGGACCAGCTTGACGATCTGCGCCAGAGCGGTGTCGCTTCCGACCTTCGTCGCGCGTACGCGAAGCGTCCCGTTCTTGTTGATCGTCGCGCCGGTGACCGGTGTGCCCGTCGCCTTGTGCACCGGCAGGCTCTCGCCGGTCACCATCGACTCGTCGACCTCGCTGTCGCCATCCTCGACGACCCCGTCGACCGCGATCTTCGTCCCCGGACGGATGATCAGCAGGTCGCCGACGACGACGTCGGCGGTCGAGACCTCGACCTGGCGTCCGTCGCGCTCCACCAGCGCCTTGGGCGGGGCGAGATTCAGCAGTGTGCGGATGGCGTCGTTGGCACCCCCACGAGCCCGCATCTCGAACCAGTGGCCGAGAAGGACAAACGACGCCAGCACGGCGGCCGCCTCGTAGAACACCTCGCCGCCGCCGGTCAGTGTCACCGCCAGCGAGTAGAGCCAGCCCGACCCGACCGCGACGGCGACGAGCACCATCATGTCCAGCGTCCGCGCCCGGAGGGCGCGCACCGCGCCGGTGAAGAAGATCGAGCTCGCGTAGAAGACCACCGGCAGGCTCAGCAGTAACTGCCAGACGTCCTGACGCAGCCCGAACGGCGGGGCGACCGTGAACCCGATGACGTCACTGCCGATCGTCGACCACAGCACGATCGGGATCGCGAAGGCGATCGCCACGAGGAAGCGGTTGCGCATGTCGGTCACCATCCCCGCCATCGACATGTCACCGTGACCGCCGTGCCCCATCACGTCCTGCGGGGATCGCAGCGTCGGACCTTCGCGATGATCGCGGTGAGCGTCGCCGTCGCCTTTCGGCGTGTGATCGGCACCGTGGCCGTGCGGCGTCCCAGGTTCGGCCGCGGGGTCGCACATGTGTGACGGCACGGACTGCCCCGCGCACTGATATCCGCAGGTCTCGATGGCATCGCGCAACTGCTTCAGCGACGTGCGCCCAGGGTCGTAGGTCACGGTCGCCGTCTGCGCGACGGGATTGGCCTCCACCCGCTCGACGCCTGCCTCGCGCCCCAGCACGCGCTCGACGACCGCCTTCTCCGAGCCGCGCAGCATCGGCCGTACGTCGAGCACGGCGGTCGTCATCGTGGCCATCGGCTTCATCTCGCTCGCGCCCCTACCGGCTGTTCGTGAGCCGCAGGGCCCGCATGGGATGGATGTGGTCGCCGGCGCCGATGACCGTCGAGCGTCAGTGCCGCGATGATGGCGGCGGCGAGCGCGATCACGGCGTTGATCGTGACCGCCGTCGAAAACCCGTCAACGAAAGCGGTTGGCCGCGCGGCGGCGCCGCCGCCGAACGACGCGAGCACGGCGCCCATCAGCGCGATGCCGAGTGCAAGGCCGGTGGTGCGGAAGGTGTTCAGCACCCCGGCGGCGACCCCGTACTGATCGGAGTCGGTGCCGGCCATCGCGGCGGTCGTGGTCGGCGTGGTCGTCAAGCCGATGCCGATGCCGGCGAGCGCCAGCCACGGTATGAGCGCCCAGACACCGGAGTCCACGCGCAAGCTCGAGAGCCCGAGCAGCGCCGCTGCGAGGAGCACCATGCCGATCGTGACCGGCAGCCGCGCGCCGATGCGGTCAGCCAAACGGCCGGCCAGAGGCGCCACAACGACGATCGCGACGGTGAGCGGGAGCAACTGGACGCCCGCGTTCAGTGCTGAGTAGCCCAGCACGGTCTGCAAGTACAGAGCGAGGAAGAAGAACAGGCTGCACATGACCGAGGTCGCCAGCAGCATCACGATATTCGGTCCCGCGAATGTCCTCCGGCGCAGCAGCGAAAGGTCAAGCAGCGGGTCGCTTGCGCGGCGTTCGATCCACACAAACGCTGTCAGCCCGGCGATCGCCGCCGCTCCCAGCGCGATGACGCGTACCGAGCCCCAGCCGTAGTCGTTGCCCTCGGTCAGGGCAAGCAACAGCCCGGTCAGCGCGATGCCCGAGCTGACGACCCCCGGCAGGTCGAGGTGCTGGGCGGGGTGTTCTGCCCGCGATTCCGCGAGCAACGCGCGTGCCACCAGCCAGGCCCCGGAGCCGAGCGGAACGTTGAGCAGGAAGATCCACGCCCAGCCGAGACTGTCGTTGACAAGCGCACCGAGCAGCGGCCCCACGGCGAGCGCGGTGGCCGTGGCTCCGGCCCAGACGCCCAGCGCCCAGCCACGCTCCCCCGCGGGGAACGTGGCGGCGATGATCGAGAGCGCGGCGGGGGCGACGAGTGCCGCGCCGACGCCCTGCAGCGCACGGGCGCTGATCAGCGTGGTGGCATCGCCCGCGATCCCGGCGAGCAGCGACGCCAGCGTGAAGATCGCCAGCCCGATCAGGAACACGCGGCGCCGGCCGTGGCGGTCGGCCAGTTGCCCAGCAAGCAGCATGAGCGCTGCGAGCGGCAGCGTGTAGCCGTTCACGACCCATTCCAACCCGGTCAGGCCGAGCCCGAGCTGCCTGCGGATCGCAGGCAAAGCGAGCGCCACCGCTGTGTCATCGAGCAGCAGCAGGAAGGAGACGAGCGTCAGGCTTCCGAGCACCGCCCAGCGCGCGCGGCGCTCACGCGCTACTAGCCCGCCGGGCGGGCGGCCAGCCGCTTCGGCAAGCTGCGCGTGCTCGGGCATCCGGACTAGTGGACGCTCTGACTCGTGCAACGACACTCCGCACAACTCGACGGGCGGGGAAACCCCGCCCGTCGGCTGCGAGAGGCCGTGACGGCATCAGGCATGCACGTGGTGTCGGCCCTCGTCCGCGGTTGCGGTGGGGGTCGCCTCGTGCTCGGCGACCGGAACACTCGGCTCCTTGCTCCGGGCCTCGTCGGCGCTGCCGTGGTCGTGACCGTGCCCGCCACCGCAGCATCCGCCGCCGCCGTGCGCATGTGCGCCGCCGTGACCGGCGTGCTCATGCGAGGACCCGCTGGGCTTCTTGAAGAAGGAGAACATGTGGAGCCTCTGCTTTCGTTTGATGAGCTGGAGTAGGTGCGCATCGCCCGGGCGGCGGGCGGCGCATCGATCACGTCCGCGTGCCGTGCTCGTGCTGAGTCCCGGCCTCTGCCGCCTCTGGATGCTGCCGGCCGGCGGGCGCATCGTCACCTGACGTGGGGTCCTGGTCGTGGGGTGCGCTGTGGCCACCTCCGTGCGAGCTGTGTGCGTGACCCCCTCCGCAGCCGACGTGGCCGCCGCCCTGGCCGTGGCCGCCGTGACCTCGAAGGTGCATGGCGATCATGGCGCCGAAGGCCAGGAGGAAGAGAATCGTCCCGGTGCTCATGACGGCGTCTCCGGGAAGCGCTTCTCGCCGGCGGCGCGGACGATCAGCCGGCCGCGGAACATCCCCATCGCGCAGGCGAACTCGTACTCGCCGGCATGCTCGGGGGCCAGCTCAATGGTGACGTCTTCGTGCAGGGGAAGAAACGTGTCGACCCCGAAGTCCGCGAACACGACCTGCGCGGCGCACGGCGATGCGTCCTCGCGGCGAAACGTGATCCGAACCGGATCGCCCAGCTCCGCGATGACGCTGTCGGGGTGGTACCCCCCGTCCACCCGGATGTGCGAGTCGCCGGATTGCGCGTCAGCCGGCGACTGGGCCGGGCTGGACGTCGCGTGTCTGAGATGAAGTCTGTTCATGAACTTGCCTTTCCAGCGTGCACGTTATGCCCGGTGCGGGGCGATGCCATCCGCACGAACCGCGTGATCGCGTGCGTAACTCCTACGGCCTGACGGACCTGCTCGTCGATCCAGGTCAGCGACGAGATGACGGGATCAGGCGCCGACGAGTTGCGCCCCCGGCCGGATATGCACCGGGATGCCCGCTGCCCGGTAGGCGTCGGCCTCATCCAGCGTCTCGCGGTCCAGCAACGTGCTGGCGAGCGTGTCGAGCTGAGCTCGATGCTCGCGCAGCGTCGACAGCGCCTTTGCGTAGCACTCGTCGGTGATCCGCTTCACCTCATCATCGAGGGATTGGCGGGTGCGCTCCGACACGCCGCCAGGCGCGCCCGGGAACAGCAGCGGCTCGTCCTGCGGACCGGGTAGCACGGACACCAGGCCGATCTTCTCCGACATCCCCCAGCGTCCGACCATGTGACGCGCCAGCCGGGTCGCCTGCTCGAGGTCGGACTCGGCACCGGTCGTCGCCTCGCCGTAGACGAGCTGCTCGGCGGCGCGTCCGCCCATGGCGCCCACGATTCGCCCGCGGAGGTCGTTCTCGCTGTAGCCGTAGCGATCCTCATCGGGCGACTGGAAGGTCACCCCGAGCGCCCGGCCGCGGGGAATGATGGAGACCTTCCGAACAGGGTCCGCCCCCGGCTCGAGCATGCCGAGCAGCGCGTGCCCGGACTCGTGGTAGGCAGTCCGGCGTCGTTCGACGGGCGAGAGCACGATCCGTCGCGCAGCACCGAGCAGGATCCGCTCGAGTGCGCCGGTGAAGTCTTGGAGCTCGACGGCATCCAGGCCTCGGCGCGCCGCCGAGAGCGCCGCTTCGTTGACAACATTGCGAAGGTCGGCACCCACCATGCCCGGCGTGGATCCGGCGAGTGCCGCAAGGTCCGCATCCTCAGCCAGCGGAACGGCGCGCGTGTGGACCTCGAGGATCTTCAGGCGCCCCTGCTGATCGGGCGGATTGACGGTCACCCGACGGTCGAAGCGGCCGGGACGCAGCAGCGCCTGGTCGAGGATCTCGGGGCGATTCGTCGCGGCGAGCACGATCACGCCCTCGTTGCCTGTGAACCCGTCCATCTCGGTCAGGATCTGGTTCAGCGTCTGCTCACGCTCGTCGTTTCCCCCGAGTCCGCCCGCCCCGCGCGCCCGGCCGATCGCATCGAGCTCGTCGATGAAGATGATCGCCGGAGCGTCCTTCTTGGCCTGCTCGAACAGGTCACGGACGCGACTCGCGCCGACGCCGACGATCATCTCGACGAATTCCGAAGCGGACAGCGAGAAGAACGGGACGTCCGCCTCGCCGGCCACCGCCCGTGCCAGCAGCGTCTTGCCGGTCCCCGGCAGGCCGGAGAGCAGCACGCCCTTCGGGATCGTCCCGCCGAGGCGCTGATAGCGCTCGGGCTGCTTGAGGAAGTCGACGACCTCGGCGAGTTCCTCGGACGCCTCGTCGATCCCTGCGACGTCGGCGAACGTCGTGCGCTGCGCCGACGCGTCGTAGCGCTTGGCCTTCGATCGGCCCAGGCTGGCCAGCGGCCCGCCTGCCCCCATCGAGCGCGCGGCGCGGCGCATCATGAAGACGAACAGCGCGACGAGAAGCAGCGTCGGACCGAAGCCCAGCAGCAGGTTGGCCAGCAGCGACCGGCCCTCGTCGACCGGCTTGGCGTTCACCTCCGTGCCCTTGCTCAGCAGCAGTCCGAGCAGCTGATCGTCGGCGAACGCTGGGCGCGTGGTCTGGAAAAGGTGCGTGACCTTCCCTTTGCCCCCGAGCGGGTAACGGATGTCGCGCCGGACCTTGCCCTGGATCGTGTCGCCCTTCGAGCTCACCTCCGCCACGTTCCCTGACTGCGCCTGTTGCCGGAAGTAGCTGTACGGGACGGTCAGGCGCGGATGCCCGCTCGGTACCCGCGAGGCGATGACCCAGTTGACTGCGAACATCGCCAGCAACACAAGCCAGATCGCCCGCCCTCCGGGGAGCCCACCGCGCCCCGCCGGAGCTGCGTGCTGGTGAGCGTCGCGAGACCCCTCGACGCGCCACGGCGTGTGCCCGGAAGGCGGCCCGGCGGCGTTGCGCTTCTCGACAGGCGATACGCCGTGACCCGCAGGCGGCGGCGTGGGCGATGCGTCCTCGCTGGTGCTCACTCGACCACCAGCGTGCCACGGTACATGCCCATCTGGCACGCAAACTCGTAGCGCCCCGGCTCGTCTGGCATCAGCTCGACCGCCACGGCTTGGCCCTGCGGAAGCTGAGCGCTCTTGCCGAAGGCGTCGAAGACGACGGTCTCAGAGCACGGCGTCGATTCCTCGCGACGGAAGGTCAGCCGGACGGGGGTGCCGCGGTCTACGACGATCGTGTCGGGCGTGTAGACACCGTCCTTGACGAGGATCGTCGTCTCCTGATACCCCGACGAGGTCAGCGCGGCACGCATGCCCGTGGACTGCTTGAGCCAGAAGAACCAGACGATCCCGGCGATGAGGCCGACGCCGACGGCGGTGACGAGCACCTCTGTGATGGTCATGCTCGGACCTCCTTGGGGTGCCAGCGCTTGAGGCGGTTGGCGTTGGTGATGACGGTGAGCGAGCTGAAGCTCATGGCCGCTGCCGCGAGCAGCGGGCTGAGCAGGACGCCGAAGATCGGATAGAGCACGCCGAGCGCGATCGGCAGCCCGAGGCTGTTGTAGGCGAACGCCCCCGTCAGGTTCTGACGGACGTTGCGCATCGTCGCCTTGGAGATCTCGATCGCCGTGACAACACCATTCAGGCTGCCGGAGATCAGCGTCACGTCGGCGGCCTCGATCGCGACGTCGGTGCCGGTACCGATCGCGAAGCCCACGTCGGCCTGCGTCAGGGCGGGAGCATCGTTGATGCCGTCGCCGACCATGCCGACCTTCTTGCCTTCGAGCTGAAGCTTGCGGACCTCGGCTGCCTTGTCCTCCGGGAGCACCTCGGCGAGGACGCGGTCAACACCGACGCGCCGCGCGATCGCATCTGCCGTTCGCTGGTTGTCGCCGGTGATCATCGCGACCTCGACGCCGAGCTCCTTGAGGCGGGCGATCGCGGCGACCGAGTCGTCCTTGATCGTGTCAGCGACGGCGATCAGACCCCGCGCCTCGCCGTCCACGGCGATGAACATGGGGGTCTTGCCGTCCTCCGCGAAGCCATCGGCCAGCGCAGCGACCGAGCTGACGCCGATGCCCTCGGTGTCCATCAGACGGCGATTGCCGAGCAGGAGTTCGTGGCCGTCGACACGGGCACGTACGCCATGTCCCGGCACCGCGTCGAACTCCTGCACGGCCGGCAGCGCCAGTCCACGCTCGCGGGCAGCGGCGACGATCGCGCCGGCCAGCGGGTGCTCGGAGGCGTTCTCAACCGCGGCGACCAGCGCCAGCAGCGCGTCGTCGTCGTGCCGCGGATCGACGATGTCCGTGACGACCGGCTTGCCCCAGGTGATGGTTCCCGTCTTGTCGAGCACAACGGTGTCCAGGCGCGAGGCGATCTGCAACGCGTCGCCCGACCGGATCAGGACCCCGTTCTCGGCGCCTTTGCCCACACCCGTCGTCAGCGACATCGGCGTCGCCATCCCGAGCGCGCACGGGCAGGCGATGATCAGCGTGGTGACCGCGACGATGACCGCGTAGGTAACCGCCGGATCCGGCCCGAAGTCGAACCAGATCACGAACCCGGAGACGGCGAGAATCATCACTGCCGGCGTGAAGTAGCCCGAGACGACGTCAACGATCCGCTGGATCGGGACCTTGCTCGACTGAGCGTCCTGCACCAGGCGCACGATCTGCGCCAGCGCCGTGTCCTTCCCGATCTTGGTGGCGCGGAAGCGGAACGCGCCCGTCGTGTTCAGGGTCGCGCCGATCACCTCGTCGCCGGGGCCCTTGGAGACCGGCAGCGACTCGCCGGTGATCATGCTCTCGTCCAGCGCTGAGGAGCCCTCGGTCAGTTCTCCGTCGACTGGGATCTTCTCGCCAGGGCGGACGGCGAGCACGTCGCCGACCTGGACGTCCTCGACGGAGATCTCGACCTCGGCTCCGTCGCGGAACACCCGCGCCGTCTTGGGCTGCAGGCCGATCAGTTTGCGGATCGCCTCGGAGGAACGCCCGCGCGCCTTGACTTCCAGCGCCATTCCGAGCACGACCAGCGCGGTTACCACCACGGTGACGTCGTAGTAGACGTCGGTGAACTTCGAGTCCGGGAACAGGCCGGGGAACAGCAGCGCCGTCGTCGAGTACAGCCACGCCACGCCGGTGCCCATGGCGATCAGCGTGTTCATGTTGGCGCTGCGATGACGGATCGCCTGCCAGGCGCCGGTGAAGAACTGCGACCCGGAGTAGACCAGGACGGCCAGCGCGCCCACGCCCATGACACCCCACATCACCTTCAGCTGACTGGAGTCCCGCGGGAAGAGGTCCTTCAACCCGGGGAACAGCCACGGGTACGAGAGCAGCATGGTCGGCGCGCCGACCGCAAGAGCGAACCACCACTTGTGCATCAACGTCCGGTACTCGCGCTCGGCCTCCGACGGCGGCGCCGGCTCGACCGGAGGAGACGACGTGTCAGGTGCGAGGGCCGCAGGCCCGCGTCGGCCCGATGCGACCGCGGAACTCATGGCTCGCTCCGTTGCATGCCGGTCGCCGCGAGCGTCTCGCGCTGTTCGCGGTACTGCTCGGTGGTGATCTCTCCGCGGGCGTACCGCTGCTCGAGGACGTCGAACACTTCGGGGCGGCGCTCGGCAGTCCCGCGCCGCGTCAGCCCTCTGAACGCGTAGTAGGCGAACGCAGCGAACAGCGCCCAGAACGCCACCATCGAGAGCCACATCCATGGCGTGTCATGCCACGAGACCATCAGGTGCCTCCTTGAATTGCGGCAGCGGAGTCATTGGTTTGCATTCTGGTCTGGCCCCAGAGCGTCGCCATCCGTGGGTTCTGCCGCTCCTTCGGCGGAGACCTACTGAGCCGAAGTCCATCGCCTGCCTGTTTGATCAACGGCGACGAGACGGCGCTGTCGGCCGGCAGGCGTTGACCGCGCCCAGCGCTACGGTTGAGCAACACGGGACATCACGATGGACGAGACGAGCGACGAGACCGGCGACGCACGCGACACGACGATCGTCGTCGCAGACGATCACGCGGTCGTGCGGACCGGACTGCGGATGCTGCTCGATGCCGAGACGGGATTCGACGTCGTCGCCGAGGCCGGCGACGTCCCGGCCGCCGTTCGTTCGGTCCGGGGTCACAAGCCGCGCGTCCTGGTGCTCGACCTCAACATGCCGGGGGGGTCCAGCCTCGAGGCGATTCCGGTCATCCGCGAGATCTCGCCAGGAACTGGCATCGTCGTGCTGACGATGCAGGACGACGCCGCGTTCGCTCGCGAGGCGCTGCAGGCCGGCGCCCTCGGTTACGTCCTCAAGGAAGCCGCCGACGACGAGCTCATCCAAGCCGTTCGGATGGCCGGTGTCGGGAAGACGTACCTGAACCCCCAGTTGGGCGCCCGGATCGCGGCCGAGCCCGCGCCGACTCTGGGGCCGCCAGACGATCTGACTGAGCGCGAACTCGAGGTGCTGCAGCTCATCGCCCTGGGCCACACGAACACTGAAATCGCCGGGCACCTGTTTCTCAGCGTTCGCACGGTGGAATCCCACCGCGCTCACATCCAGCAGAAGCTGCGACTGTCCGGCCGCGCGGACCTGGTCCGGTACTCGATCGAGCACGGTCTCGTCGAGTTGTAGCTGAGCGACTGGAGACGCCGTTCAGCCCGGCGGGCCGGGTGCCCGCGCACCCGACGCCGTGGGCAGCCCCGACGGCAGCGTCGCGCGCACGAGCGTCCCGGGCTCGGCAGCCTCGATCGCGAGCGTCCCGCCGGCAAGCGCGACGCGCTCGCGCATCCCTTGCAGGCCGAATCCGGTCGTGGGCTGTTCGTGCTCCATTCCGATGCCGTCATCGCGGACCTGCACCTCGACGACGCCGTCCGCAGCGCTCACCGCGACGGAGACGTACTCCGCCCGGGCGTGCTTGGCAACGTTGTTCAGCGCCTCCTGAACGAGGCGGTAGACCGTGCTCTCGAGTTCCGGACTCAGCCGACCTGCCAGGTCGACCTGCCTGTGCACGACGAGCCCCTCAAGCGCTTCGGCACGGTCGCACAACGTGTCGAGTGCCGGCTGCAGGCCGAGATCGTCGAGCGCGGCCGGGCGTAGCTCGGTGATCAGCGCGCGAAGGCCATCAATCTCCGTTCGAAGCTGCGCGACGGCGCTCGTGGTGGCCGTCCGAAAGCCATCAAGGTCGTCGCGGCGAACTGCGGCCGAGAGCAGGATCTGCAGCCCGCCGAGTACTTGCAGCGTCTCGTCGTGCAGCTCGCGCGCCCAGCGCCGTCGCTCCTGCTCGGAAGACTCGATGCTGTGACGCAGCCGATCCTCCGCCACCGACTTGGCCGTCGCAACGGCGGTCGCGGCGCTCGCGGCGAACGAGAGCATCAGTTCCTCATCGACATCCCCGAACTCAAGGGCACCAACAGTCCGATCAAAGGCGGCGATGATGCCATGGCCGTGCCCGCGGAACATCAGCGGCACGAGCAACGCGCTGCGCGCGTCGATGCCGAACACCCCCATCGAAACGCGAAGCCGGGAATCGAGGTCGAGCACGCGCTCAGGGCGGCCGGACCGCAGAACCCCGCCTGTGACGGTCCCAGCAATGGTGATGCGCCGGCCCACGAGGTCGCTCGGAACTTCACCGTCGGTTGCGGCGACCACGAGGTCATCCCCTTCTTCCAGCAGGATCAGCACGGCCCGGGCCTCCACCAGCGCCCGCGCGCGCTTGACGATCAGCTCCAGAACACGCTCGAGGCGAGTCTCGCCGCCGACGGCGCGGGCGATGGCGGTCGTCGCCTCGAAGCTCGCCACGGCGCGTTCAAGCTCCCGCCTGCGCTGATCACCGCGGTGATACAGGCGCGCGTTCTCGATCGCGATCGCCGCCCATTGGGCGAGAACGACGGCGGCCTCCTCGTCGCTCGCGTCGAAGTCGCCGCCCTCCTTTTCGGTGAGGTAGAGGTTCCCCCACGCCTCCCCGCGGATGAGGACCGGTACGCCGAGAAATCCGCGCATCGCAGGGTGCTCCGCCGGAAACCCGTATGACCGCGGGTGCTCGCTGATACTGCGAAGGCGCAGCGGCTCAGGCGCCTCGATCAGCACACCCAGTATCCCGCGGCCCCGAGGCAGATGACCGATCGCACGCCGCGCCGCCTCATCGACGCCCCTGGTGAGGAATCGCTCGAGCTCGCGGCGATCCTCGTCCAGGACGCCCAGGGCGGCATAGCGAGCGCCCGTCACCTCCCGCGCGACGTCCAGAACGTGGTCCAGGATCACGTCCACGTCGTGCTCGGCCACGAGCGTCCTGCCGACCTCGAGCAGCCGGCGGAGACGGTGGTCTTCGAGGTGAGGCTCGGTCATTGGTTCGGACGGTTTGACGTCAGTGAGGCCGACATGCCGTAGGGCTTCTCGAGCACGATAACGAAGGCCCACGACTGCCAAGCATCAGGAAGCAGGACAGCCACGTTTGAGGGCGTCGTGCACAGCACCGACGAGTCCGACGCGCTGTAGGCTTTACCCGTCCTGGGCGCCGGCGTCAGCCGCCGCGCTCGCCGAGGCCGCTTCCGGCGGCCGCGTGCCGTCCGACCTCGTCTCGCTCGCGAATGATGCGAGCGGGCGGCTGGAGCCGGGACCGCAGGGTGGCGCGGTCTACACCGACGACCGTGCGCCGGTCGAATGGCTCGTCGACGGGTCGATCCAGAAGGTCGCGGCACGGGGCCAGCGGTGAACCCGACGGGCGGAGAACCGGTGACCGCGGCGGCCTGACAGTGCCGCTCGGCGCACGGACCCTTGCGGACTTTGACGACACGTAGGAGTTGCCTCTAGCCTCGTAGGCGTGCGCCGGATCGCTCTCCTGCTCGGCGCGATCCTCCCGTTCGGCCTCTGGGCGGCGCTGCCGCTGGTGTCCCAGGGTGCCAGTGGGTCTGGTCGCGACGCGTCGCTGCAACAACGGATCACCTCGCGTGAGAACCGGATCGCCGGCAAGCGCGCCCGTGAGCGCGTCCTGACGGCCGACGTCGATGCATTCAACCAGCGGATCCGGCGGTATCAGGCCAAGGTCGATGAGCTGGACTCGCGTCTGGGGCCGCTCCAGAGCAAGCTGGCCGACGAGCTGCAACGGCTCGACGCAACACGGAGCCGGCTCCGGTTTCAACGCGCCCGGGCTCAACGGCTCCGCGCGCGAATGGCGGTCGCCCGCCGAGTGCTCGCCGCCCGGCTCGTGGCGCTGTACGAGTCCGACCGCCCTGACCTCATCACGGTCGTGCTCAACTCCAAGGGCTTCGCCGACCTGATCAATCGTGCCGACTTCGTCCGCCGGATCGCGGCATCGGACCGGAAGATCATCGCGGCCGTTCGGCGCGCGAAGGAGGACGCCGCAGTCGCGACCGTGCGGCTCAACGCGAGCGAGGCCGCGGAGCAACGTACCGTCGAGACGCTCGCGGCCCGGCGGACGCGGATTGCAGACGTACGTCAGGAGATCGTGACGAGCCAGACCGCTCAAGCCCGCAGCCGCAATCAGCGCCGACAGCTCCTACAGCACGTTCGTGTGTCGCGAGTCGACCTCCAGAGTGAGGTCCGCGTCCTGCAGCGTCGACAGGCCGCGATCGCCAGCGCGCTCAACAGCGCGCAGAGTTCGTCGCCGCAACCAACCGGCGCCCTCCCCACATCGCCAGGGGGCGGGCAGATGATCTGGCCGGTGAACGGGACCATCACGTCGCCGTTCTGCGAGCGCCGCTCGTACGAGGCGTGTCACCCCGGCATCGACATCGGCGTGCCCGAGGGCACACCGATCCGCGCAGCAGCCGCCGGCCGAGTCGCGCTGACGCAGGCCACAGCGCAGTCCGGGGGCTACGGCAACTACACCTGCGTCCAGCACACCGCGACGCTGTCGAGCTGCTATGCGCACCAGCAGCGCTTCGGTACCAGTACGGGCGCGACGGTGCGCCAGGGTCAGGTGATCGGCTACGTCGGGAACACCGGCCACTCATTTGGCGCCCACCTGCATTTCGAGGTGCGCATCAACGGTGCGATCACAAACCCGCTCAACTACCTCTAGCCCGGTGGGAGTGGTCAGCCGCGGCGCATCAGCCGAGCGACCGCGGCCATCACCTCGTCGGTGCGGTTCTGCCGCCGCTCGCCCTCAGAGCCCATCACGCAATGGTCGACGTGAGCGTCGAGCAGTGCCAGTCCGACCTTGTCCAGCGCGGCCTGTGCCGCGCTGATCTGTGTGAGGATGTCGATGCAGTAGCGATCATCCTCGACCATCGTCCGGATCCCGCGTATCTGGCCTTCGACGCGGTTGAGCCGCTTGATGATCGGGTCCTTGTCGGCGGCGTACCCGCGGGCTTCTGCGATGGCCATGGCATGATCCTATCGCATACCCCCGGCAGGTATGTTAGAGTGGTTGCTGATACCCCATCCCCGTATGTCAGGAGTCCCCGATGAACTCGCCCGAGCAGCGTAGCTACACGGTCGCCGGCATGAGCTGCGGACACTGCAAGGCCTCGGTGACAGATGAAATCAGGAAGGTCGCCGGCGTCGAAGCCGTCGATGTTGACTTGGGCACGGGACGCGTGACTGTGCTCGGGTCGGGCTTTACCGACGCTGCGATCAGTGACGCAGTCGATGAAGCGGGCTACGAGGTCGCCGCATGACCGAGACCGCGCGCGAGCACCTCGCGCTGCCGATCGAGGGCATGACCTGCGCCTCGTGTGCGATGCGGATCGAGCGTCGGCTGAACAAGCTCGAGGGCGTCGAGGCGACGGTGAACTACGCGACACAGACGGCGACCGTGGACTTCGACGCCCGTCTTGTCCGCCCCGAGGAGTTCGTCGACGCGGTCGAGGCCGTCGGCTACGCAGCGCGACTGCCGGGCGATGCACCCGACCAGGCCGGCGTTGCCGACGACCCGCTCGACACGCTCCGGCGGCGGCTGATCTTTGCGACGGTCCTGAGCCTTCCCGTCCTGCTGATGGCGATGATCTCCGCCCTCCAGTTCGAGAACTGGCAGTGGCTGTCGCTGCAGCTCGCCACGCCGGTCGTGCTGTGGGCCGGCTGGCCGTTCCATCAGGCCGCGTGGGCCAACCTCAAGCACGGCGCCGCGACGATGGACACGCTGATCTCGCTCGGCACGCTGGCCGCGTGGCTCTGGTCCGTCGCGGCGCTGTTCTTCCTCGGCGCCGGGGACCCCGGGATGCTGATGCCGTTCCATCTGGTCCCCGACCGTGGCAGCGGCACGGACGAGATCTACCTCGAGGTCGCGTCCGTCGTGACGACGTTCATTCTCGCGGGCCGCTACTTCGAGGCGCGCGCCAAGCGCCAGGCCGGGGCCGCGCTCGCCGCGCTGCTCGAACTCGGCGCCAAGGACGTCGCGGTCCTGGACGACGAAGGCCGGGAGACCCGGATCGCGATCGATGACCTCCGCGTCGGCCAGCGGTTCGTCGTACGACCCGGCGAGAAGATCGCGACGGACGGCGTGATCGAAGAAGGCTCCTCGGCCGTCGACCAATCGCTGCTCACCGGCGAGTCCGTTCCGGTCGAGGTCGCTCCCGGCGACAAGGCCACCGGGGCGACGGTGAACGTCGGCGGGCGCCTGATCGTGCGGGCGACGCGCGTGGGCGGCGATACGGCGCTCGCGCAGATCGCGCGGCTCGTCGTCGCAGCCCAGTCCGGGAAGGCGCCCGTGCAGCGGCTCGCCGACCGGATCTCGGCCGTCTTCGTGCCGATCGTGATTTTGCTGTCGCTGGCGACGCTCGGCTACTGGCTCGCCGCGGGCGAGGGCACCGCGTTCGCGTTCACCGCGGCCGTCGCCGTGCTCATCATCGCCTGCCCGTGCGCCCTCGGCCTCGCGACACCGACGGCCCTGCTCGTCGGAACCGGGCGTGGTGCCCAGCTCGGCCTGCTCATCAAGGGCCCCGAAGTGCTGGAGTCGACCCGGCGAGTCGACACGATCGTCCTCGACAAGACCGGCACGGTGACGACCGGCCGGATGACCCTGCGCGAGCTGACCGTCGACGAGACCGACGAGCTCGAGGCACTGCGCTTCGCCGGGGCGCTCGAGGACGCCAGCGAGCACCCCATCGCCCAGGCCATCGCCGTGGCGGCCCGCGAGCGACTCGGGGATCTCCCGGCGATCGGCTCGTTCGTCAACCGCGAAGGGCTCGGGGTCGAAGGCCAGGTCGACGGCCGCGTGGTCGTCGTCGGACGCCCTTCGCTGCTCGACCAGCACGCGATGCCGCTTGGCGAGCACCTCGACGCGGCACGGACGGCCGCCGAGAGCCGTGGCCAGACCGCCGTCGCCGCAGGCTGGGACGGTCGCGCCCGCGCGGTGTTCGTCGTCGCCGATGCGGTCAAAGCCACATCCACGGAGGCGATCACCCAGCTCCGCGCGCTCGGGCTGCGGACCGTGTTGCTCACCGGTGACAACCGCGCCACGGCCGAGGCCGTCGCGGCGGAGGTGGGAATCGACGAGATCGTCGCCGAGGTGCTGCCCGCCGAGAAGGTCGCCGTGGTCCGCGACCTCCAGGCGCGGGGCCGCGTCGTGGCGATGGTGGGCGACGGCGTGAACGACGCGCCGGCGCTTGCGCAGGCCGACCTCGGCCTCGCGATCGGCACCGGAACCGACGTCGCGATCGAGGCCTCCGACCTGACCATCGTGTCGGGCGATCTACGCGCAGCTGCCGACGCGATCCGCCTGTCGCGGCGCACGCTCGCCACCATCAAGGGCAACCTGTTCTGGGCCTTTGCCTACAACGTCGCGGCACTGCCGCTCGCCGCGGCCGGCTACCTGAATCCGATCATCGCCGGCGCGGCGATGGCGTTCTCCAGCGTGTTCGTGGTCTCCAACTCGCTGCGGCTACGGCGTTTTCGATCCACCGGGGCGCAGCGAGGTGGGTGACCAGCGTTACGTGCCCGCGGCTGGCCGTCGGTTCCTGACCGGGCTCTACGACCCTGTCCTTGCGCTGACCATGCGTGAGAAGACCTTCCGCGCCCGCCTCCAAGACGACGTGCTCGCGCACCTGCCCGAGCAGGGCCTCGTCGTCGATGTCGGCTGCGGCACCGGAACGTTCGCCGTCGCGCTCAGCGCGGCCGGCGCTCAGGTCATCGGCGTGGACGGGGACCCCGACGTGCTCGAGCGAGCGGCCGCCAAGGCCGGCACCGCGCGCGTGGGTTGGCGGGAGGGCATGGCCGACGATCTGCCGCTGGACACGGCGGGCGCCGACGCGGTCGTCATGTCACTCCTTCTGCACCATCTCGAGCCGCCCGGCAAGCGCGCCGCGCTGGCTGAGGCTTTGCGGGTACTCAAGCCCGGAGGTCGCCTGCACATCGCTGACTGGGGCCGCCCGCGGGACCCCGTGATGCGCGCGGCGTTCTTCGCGCTCCAACTGCTCGACGGCTTCGCCGGCACGCAACCCCACGCGCGAGGTGAGCTGCCCGGCTATCTGACCCAGGCCGGCTTTATCGAGGTGGCGACCCGCGCTCGCTTCCGAACGACCTGGGGACTGCTCGAACTGCTTGGCGCAGCAAAGCCGGACGACGGCACGACGGAGCGCCGCGAGCCCCCAGCCGCCTGAAAGACGGCTTGCGCCGGTTCAGGCATCGTGAGCGTCAGCCGACACTGCTACCGTTCCGACCCGTTGTAGGACATAGCCGAATCTCAGTCGCCAGACGGCTGGGAACGGGGGAACCAACGTTTGGGGCGAACCGGTGCGACATGCGCCGGCGTGCACTCTTCGCACGAGCCCGTCAGCTCACCTCGTAGGCCTCATGAAGAGGATGGTTCGTCGTGCTTCGTTTCGCGTTGCCGCTGCTCGCTGCCGTATCCGCTCTTGGACCACTGTCGTCCGTCGCATCCGCGACCGGCTCGAACGGCGGGATCGCCGCGCCAGGCCGCCCGTCGATCGAACTTGTCACGTGTTCGGATGGGCAGACCGGCGCCTGCGCGCGCGGCGCGTCACTCACGATCTCAGGCGGGAGCCTGCAGGCGGTGCGGACGGTCACCTTTCTCGGCAGAGCGGGCCGGGCGGACGACCGCAGTGCCCGCCCCGCCCAGCGCCACGACGACGCGATCGTGGTGACCGTCCCTGCTGGGACCCGATCGGGCCCGGTCGCCGTCGCAAGCTCCACGGGGACCACGCGTGGACCGCGCGTGCGCATCACCGCCGCGATCGTGCCGTCAGGCGATGTGGCCGGCGACGCACCCTCGCCCACGGATCCGGGCGTCCACGTCTTTCCCATCCGCGGCGCGCACGACTACGGGACGTTCATCAACCGGTTCGGTGGTGCGCGCGGGCATCAGGGTCAGGACGTCCTGGCCGCCTGCGGCACGCCCCTCGTCGCCGCCACGTCCGGGAAGGTCATCCAGTCCACCTCCGATGGGCGCGCCGGCAACTACGTCGTGATCCAGCGAGCCGATGACCGCTCGGACGTGTACATGCACATGCGCCGCCCAGCGATCGTGAGCAAGGGCGACACCGTGTCCGCCGGCCAGCGAATCGGCGATGTGGGCCAGACGGGCCACGCGTCGGCCTGCCATCTGCACTTCGAGTCGTGGACGGCGCCCGGGTGGTACCGGGGCGGGAGCGCCGTCGACCCGCTGTCCCAGCTGCGCAGCTGGGACGCGAGCGCCTGACCGAGACCAGAGAGCGCGACCAGCGTCTGGTATTGCTCACAGCAAGTCGGCCCGGTGCCGCTGTTGGCGAGGAGGTCCTGGGGTGTCGGCTCAGCGCTTGCCGTTCACGAAGCACGACTTCGGCGTGCTTCCGCTCTTTGCGACAGAGCAGGCAACCGGGGATCCGCCCTTGCCGTTCGAGGCTCGCAGCGCTGTCGCATCGGGCACGAGCGGCACGCCGCTCAGCGTGCCGTAGGCGATAACGATGTTGTCGTTCTTGGCGAGCATGTGAGCCGCCGGGTCGTTGACGCGCTTGCCGTTGACGAACACGCTCAGGTGACGACTTCCGCTCGCCTTGAGCCCCCCGATGTGGTCGGGGCCGAAGCCGAGGCCCCAGACCGTGAACAAGTCACCAAGGGTTGCCGTGAACGGTCGGCTCGCCTCCATGTGGATCACGCCACTCTGGTCGTGCGTGTGGAGCGCCGTCTCGACGTGCTGTCGTTCGTCGACGCCGATGTTCGCAGCGACCGGCACGAGGATCCCATCGTTGTAGATATGGAGCAGCTGGTGCACGTGGAACTTCTCGGTCCCAGGTGACGGCAGCGCCAGCGGCGCGATGCGACGTTTGATGCCCCGGTACTGCGCAGGCCAAGGTGGGCTGGTCGCGAGGATCCCTGGACCGGCAACGACGGCGCCGGCGGGCGTCGGGGGTGTGCTGCCGCCGCCGCAGGCGGCGAGGCTGACAGCGGCGACCATCAATGTCGCGACGGCAAGCACCGCTCGGCCGGTCCAGAGCGAGCGAGCCATGACGCGGTGCTCAGCCTTGGCAGTGCGAAACGGTGGGCATCGACGCGGCTGCGGGACCCGCGGCGAGGGCCGCGGGGACGGCCGCGACGAGCGCGAGCAACAGGACGGTCCCGCTGACGGCCGCGAGGTTGAGCGCGCGTGCCCCCCAGCCGCCCCCGGGGCTCGAGCCCTCGACGAGCTGGTCGACACGGACCCGCACGTGCCCACCACCGAGCGAGGAGAGTGCCGGCGACGCGCGCTGCGCCACCGCGGCTTTACAGATCGCGCTCGCCAAGGCGTAGCGGTCGTTGCGGTGGGCGATGGCCCACGCGTCGGCGTCGCGCTCGAGCTGGAAGGCGAGCTCGCGGACCGCCGTATTGGTCCCGGGGACGAACCGGCCGAGAGCCCGGCAGAGTTCCGCGTAGAGGAGGACGAACCGGTGACGGCGAGCGATGTGGCCCCGCTCGTGGTCCAGACCTGCGGCAAGCTCGTCGTCGTCAAGCGCCAGCAGTGCACCCGCTGACACCACGACGCGCGGCTTGCTGATCCCCGCGGCCGCCAGCAGCACACCCGGGCCCCCGACGATCACGCTGTCGCCCGGCCCGGTGCCCAGCGCGCCGCGCCGCAGGAGCTGGGAAACCGACCTCGTCGTTCGCAGGACACCGACGACGATCGACACGACGGAGACGGCGAGCAGCACGCTCGGTAGCACGGCGACGGCATCACCCACCCCGTGCCCGTTGAGCCCCAGATGGGTCGTCGCCAGCGGCAGGATCGTGTGCCAGCACCAGTGGGTGAGCGCCGTGAAGAGCTCCGTCGCGGGCAGGTAGAAGATCACGTAGATCGCGACGAAGACTCCGCTGACGGCGCGCAGCCCAAGTGCCACGGCCCACAGCGCTGCTGCCGTGACGGGCGCTACCCGCTCCAGGCGGACGAGGTGCGGCAGTGCGATCGCGGCCACCACCGCTGCAGCGATTGCCGGGATCACGCTCGCCCCGTCCCCTTCCCCTTGCGCTTGGCCTCGAGCTCGCGTGCGAGCAGCTGCAGATCGAACAGCTCGCCACCATCGATCCCGCCGAGTAGCTGCGCAAGCGCCATCTGTCGTGCCTGCGACGAGGCGCCCGCAAGGGTCCGCTCGATCGAGCGGGCGACGTAGTCGGACTCGCTCAGCCGCGGTCGGTAGACGAACCCCTTCCCCTGCTTCTCGCGCTTGAGCATGCCTCGGTCAGCGAGACGGTTCAACACGGTCTGCACCGTCGTGTAGGCGCCGCGGTATCGCGGTGGCAGGCCGGTCCGCACCTGCTCGACGGTCCCCTCACCGGTGCGCCACAGCACGGCCATGAGCTGCATCTGCAGCTCGCCTTGGATCGGGGTCATGTCAGTCATGAGCGGTTACCGTCAGTATGCCAATCCCGGCGGCCGCCGAAGCCGACGCGCCGTCGGACTGCGGTTTGCGAGCCCGCGCGATGCCGCCCTCGTGGTCGAGGACCTCAACCCCGATCTCAGCGAAGCCCGCGCCGCGGAGTTGCTCCGTCCACCACGCGGCCGGTGCCGGCCGTTCCCAGCGACCGGTAGCGACGCGGATGCCGTTTCGCGCCAGCCGGACCATGCCGGGCAAGCCGCGGGATGCCAGCGCCCGGGCCTTCGAAGCGATCACGTCGCGGTCGCGCGTATCGCGGACGCCGAGGCGGAACATCATGTCGCCGAAGACGAACCGCCCGCCGGGACGCAGGATGCGCGCAACCTCACGGATCGCGCGGGCCTTGCCGGCGTCGTCGAGGTGGTGGAAGCAGTAGTTCGAGACGACGAGGTCGACCGACTCGTCGACGAGCGGGAGACTCACCGCGGACGCCGCAACGCAGCGGACGTTCCTGACGTCCGCGCTCTCGGCCTTCGCCTCCAGGTAGGCGAGCATCGCCGGCGAGATATCGATCGCCCACACGCTGCGCACGCGATCAGCGAGGGCGAGGGCGAGGAGTCCGGTACCCGCGCCGATGTCGGCGACCGTGTCGCCGGCGGCGGGTTCGGCCGCTGCGAGGATCCGGTCGCGCAGGTCTTGGAATCCAGGAAGCCGTGCGACTTCCTCCGCGTCGCATACGTGCCGGTCCCAGTTCTTGGTCATCGTCGCCATGTGGTCGCTTTCTCCTACGTCGTGTAGGCTTCTGGAAGAAGGAGCGTAGCTGAGTCCGACGTCTTGTAGGATGTCTAGCCGTGGCATTGCGTCCCGGCCCCTCGCGGCTCATCCGCAGACGTCGTCTGCTCGTCGTCGTCGCTGTCGTCGCCGCCGCGACCGGTTCCGCGGTGCTGCTTGGTCGTAGCGCGGCTCGCGTCGCCACATCCCGCGCGCCCCTGCGAATCGTCGCCGGAACGCGAACGGTCGCGACGATCGATCGCGGCCTGCTCGAATCGCGAGAGCCTGCGGCGCGCGCGCGCGTCCGCCTGCTCTTGTCGCAGCGCGTGCCCGCATCAGAGTGGGTCGCATTGGCGCACGCCCGGGTGCGCTACCGCAACGACCGCAGCGCCACAGCACGGCTGGCGATGCAGGCAACGGAAGCCACGGCGACCGTGGCCCTCGTACGCCACGCGATCGAGTCACGGATCGACGCGCCCGTTCTCCGCCAGCGACTGCGCAACGACTGCGAATCGGCCGCGCTGTCGATCCTGTTCGCGACCCAGGGAAAGTCTGTCTCTCAGGTCCGGGTCCAAGGCCTGCTGCCCCGATCCGGGCCGCTCGACCCACAAGGCGAGGGTGCGACCCGCGTGTGGGGCGACCCCGACCAGGGTTTCGTCGGTCGCCCGAACGGCGGCGGCACCGCCGGCGGATTCGGGGTCTACCCTGGGCCGATCGTGCGCGTCGCACAGCGACTGGGAGTCGGGCTCCGGAACCTCACCGGTACAGCACCTCAGACCGTCTACCGCCGGCTGCTGGCCGGACGGGCCGTGATCGCCTGGGTGGGCCTCTCGAGCGGCCCCTTCGGCTCGTGGCGCTCCCCGGCGGGACGTCCGATCACGGTCAACTTCGGCGAGCATACGGTCGTCCTGCGCGGCATCGACGGCGACGGCTCGCTGCTCGTCTCAAACCCGCTGCAGGGCACGGCCGAGACCTGGTCGCGCGCGGAGTTCGAGTCGATGTGGAACCTGCTGGGCCGGCGAGCGGTCGGCACATGACCACGCTCGTGCGGCGCGTCGGCGCCCGCTACCTCCTGACGGCTGCCGCGGCCAGCCTCCTTGTCGCACTGCTTATCGGCATCCCGACCGACGTGCTCCCAAACCCCTGGTTCACCCGGATGACGCCGGTGCGCACCCTCGACCTGGTGCTCTGGCCGGTCACGAGCATCCTCACCGGCGCGCTGCTCGCAACCTACCTGCTGCCGGCCGCGTGTGTGCGACGGACACCTGGGACGGCGGGGATCGCAAGCGGCACGCTCGGCTGGCTCGCGATCGGCTGCCCGATCTGCAACAAGCTGGTCGTCGGCGCGATCGGGATCACCGGTGCCTTGAACGTGTTCGCACCGCTGCAACCGGTCCTCGGACTGCTCGGCGTCATGATCGCCGCGACCGGGCTCACGCTGCGGTTACGACTCGTCCGGCCCACGGGGCCAAGCGCGGCCTGATCGCCGCGGCCTCCGACTTTCAGGCGACGACGAGAGTGTCCGTCAGGCCACCACGATCGTCCGCATCATCCCGGCCTCGGCGTGGTAGGCGTTGTGGCAGTGGAACATCCAGCGGCCGGGGTTGTCGGCGAGGAAGTCGATCGCGACCTCCTGGTGCGGCGCGACGAGGACGGTGTCCTTCAGCGGGCCTGCCCTACCGTCGAGCACCGGCCTGAAGCTGTGCCCGTGCAGGTGCATCGGATGGGGCATCATCGTGTAGTTGCGCATCGTGAAGCGCGCGCGCTGACCGCGGGCGATGCGGATGTCCTCGCCCTTCGCGGCGGTCGTGCCGCCGAGCGTCCACGTGTACGGCATCTTGAACCCGAGGTCGAGCTGGTGCTCGACGTCCGGCTTGCCCGACGGTGAGGCCGCGACACTGCGCATGTCGCCATACCCGGCAATTCGGCGCGGCATGGTGACTGGCGCGCTCGCGGGCGGTGCCTTCGCCGTCGAGCCGTCAGGCCGCAGGAGCGCGACGGCCCGGCCCTTCTTCCCGAGCGGTACCGCGACGATGCGGCGCGGAGAGGTGCCCATCCGCACGAGCACGTCGTACCGCTCCCCCATGCCCATGACCACGCCGTCGGTGCGGACCGGCTTGATCAGCTGGCCGTCCGCGGCGACGATCGTGATCGGCCGCCCGTCGACGAACACCGCGAAGACAGTGTCGCTGGCGATGTTGGCGAGCCGCAGGCGCAGCATCGAGCCGGCCTTCGCGCCCACGACGAACGGCGCCTGCGCCGTCCGCCCGTTGACGACGTAGTACGGGTAGCGCACGTCGCCGACGTCCATCATCCCGGAGGCCATGCCGTTCGCCAGGCCCGACAGGTCCGACACGCGGCCGTGCATGCCGTCGAGCATCGTGTACCGGCCCGCGACGGACCCGCCGAGCTTGCTTGCGGAGGAGCCCGAGCCCATTCCGGAACTCCCGTTCATGCCCATGCCCGAGCCGCTGCTCCCGCTGCCCATGTTCATCCCGCCGCTGCCGCTCATGTTCATCCCGTTGCGCTGCAGCTTGCGGAACTGGTCCTCCGGTGTGCCCATCACGCCGTCGAGCCAGTCGTCGAGCATGAGCGTCGCCTCGTGGTCATAGGCGAGCGTCTCGTCGCGCGCCTCGACGATCAGCGGGCCGTAGAGCCCGTGGTCCATCTGCACTCCGACGTGTGGGTGGTACATGTACGTGCCGGCGTCGGGGGCGACGAAGTCGTACAGGAACGACTCGCCGGGCCCGATCGGCTTCTGGGTCGCGCCCGGGACTCCATCCATCGAGTTGTCCAGGCGGATGCCGTGCCAGTGGATCGACGTGTCCTGCGGAAGGTCGTTGACGACGCGCAGCCGGACGCGCTCGCCCTGCTTGACGCGGACCTCGCGCCCGGGCACGGAATCGTCGTAGGACCAGGTCTTCACCGTCCTCGAACCGAGATCGGCGGAACCCTCCTTGGCGTGGAGCGTGAGGTCGGCTGGGCCCGATGCACCGGCGAAGGTGGAGCCAGCCGTGGCGCCGTCAGCGCCTGGCTTCAAGAGCTCGTAGCCGCCGATGGTGAGCAGGCCGGCGGCGCCAGCCCCGGCGATCAGGGCCTGGCGGCGGGTGATGTGTGTCGTGGAATCGTCGGTCATATCTGACAGCCCGTAGTAGCAGCGACGGCTGAGAGCGGGGCTAAAGACTCAACCGCCGCGGTTCATCCCGCCCATCATCGCGGCCATCATCACCGTGCACATGACGGCCACGATGAGGAAGCCGAAGCCCGCGCCGCTGGCGGCGATGGCGATGGCGATGGCGAGCATCGGCACGCAGCACGCGACCATCATCCAACGGCTGTGACCGCCCCCGCCGTGGCCATCGTGGCCCGGATCAGGCTCGATCGGATCTGGAGCGGTCATGCCGGCCGCCTCAGCGATGCGGGAATGTGGCCGAGCTTGCGGTACAGCGGGCAGTGACCGAGCGCGCCGGTCACGATCAGGTCCAGGCCGGCAAGGACCAGCAGCACCGCGAGGATCGCCGTGAGCGTCCCGCCCGCGGATGCGAGCAGCAGCGCGCCGCCCACGACTGCGAGGGCTCCCATCAGCACGCGCCCGGCGCGTTCGGTTGGAGTGATGTTGATGACTGGTCGCTTCATGTCGTTCACCTATCATTGTTTGGTGTGATCCTCACGCTGTGAACGCGAGAGTTGCTCCACGTCCGCAGATACCAGCGACGCGCCGGTGGAGGACCTGGGTCGAGCGGCGGACCGGCCACCGGATGCTGTGCCTCGCCGTTGCGTGCGAGCGCCGACATCGATTCAGGTGAGGCCGGCGCCGGTTTCGGGCATTCCCGGCGTCTCACCGGCAGCCGACGACGTCCGCCGAAGCCGGCGTAGGAGCGTCACGCTGAACACCAACAGCACGGCCTGCAGCAACGGCAGCAAGCTGTCGAGGTCCACGCCCTCGTCGAAGCCGCTCGCCGGAATCAGCCACGGATGGGGGGAGCCGTTCGCGAGGTGGAAGTTGACGTTCATGAAGATCGCGCCGATCGAAGCCAGCGCGGTGCCGGCGAGAACCGTGACGCGCGCCGCATGGCCAAGGCGATCCCAGTGCCACAGCCACGCCGCGGCCGCAACGATGTACACCACGCCGATGAGAACCTCGCCGACGATGATGAGGTCCCCAAAGAGCTGACCGTTGGGGATGACCGTCCCGTCGAGGAAGCTCTTGAACCAGCTCGGGGCGCCCTCCGACTTGTCGCGAAGCTCGCCGGCAAGGCCGGACGGAAAGCCGCCGCGGACGACCTTCGCCATGCCGGACATCAGCCACTCGTAGCCCAGGAACGCCTGGATCGTGAGCAGCCCGAGGAGCGCAATCCGCCCCTCGCCGATGCTGTGGTGGTCGTGCTGCAGGTGTCGCAGAGGCCTCATGATGTCCTTCCGTCTAGCGGTGGTGCGACTCGTGGCTCGAGTCGGACGGCGCAGCCTTCTGGCCCGCCGCGGAGCCGCCGCCCGCGACGGCGGGGCCGATCACGAACGTCGAGAAGGCGAAGACCGCCCCGAAGACGGTGAGCGCGGCACCGGCGAGCGGGCCGACGTGCTGCAGCACGTGCGGGAGCAGCCTCCGGCTCGGCTGTGCCGGCGTCGGCCGTCGTCGCTTGCTCGTCGGTCGCGATCATCGTCGGACGAACTGTAGGAGACGACACCCCTGTCGGGCGACCGTGACGAGCGCCCATCCGCCCTGCGGCGAACTACCGAGACAGGATGCCTCGGCAGGCTCGACGGCCACAAGCTCCGTAGTCACTACGGCCAGAGCCGCACGACTTCCCCGACGTGCCGTAGGACCGCCGGTCATAGCCTCGGGACAGCGGACTCGACAGGAGAGCGGCACATGAACGACTACGGATACGGCCTTTGGTTTCTCGTCATCGTGAACTCGTTGGTGTTCATCATCTTCGCGGCGAGCTTCTTCCACCCGCGCAGCGGTCGCGACTGGCGAGCCCTCGGAGGGTTCTCGGCCTTCATCGTCGCGCTCTTCACCGAGATGTACGGCTATCCCCTCAGCGTGTACCTGCTGTCCGGCTCGCTCGGTACCGGGTTGAGCCACAACGACGGACACCTCTGGGCCGACCTCGTGGGATGGAAGGGCGACCCGCACATGAGCCCGTTCCACCTCGCCAGCTACGTGTTCATCGGCGGCGGCTTCTGGGCCATCGCCGCGGCGTGGCGGGTGCTGTTCGCGGCACAGCGACATGGCGAGCTCGCGGCGACGGGACCCTACGCCCGGGTCCGTCATCCGCAGTACACGGGCTTCATCCTGATCATGATCGGCTTCCTGCTGCAGTGGCCGACGATCGCCACACTGGTGATGTTCCCGATCCTGCTCGTGGTCTACCGACGGCTCGCGATGCGCGAGGAACGCGAGGTCGCCGCGGAATTCGGCGACCGCTGGCTCGCATACGCGGCCATCACGCCGCGGTTCATCCCGCGGCGCGCCAGCGCGGCGTCTCCCGGCGCCGCACCCTCGCAAGGCGCGTAGCCCCTCCTTGAGCTCCAGCGGTCCGCCGCCGGCGTTCTCCGCGAGAGACCTCGAGTTGCCAAGCCGCTCGGCGCCAGGGGCCGTGCGCACCACAAGCGCGGGGGTCCGCAAGATCGTAGTTCGCCACACGCGTGATCCGCGAAATCACCTCTGGCGCGCGGCCACAAGCGAGCGTAGATTCGCACCATTGCACCAACAGGGAGCGCAAAGGAAAACGGGCCGATGCCCAAGGGACTGATGCCGACCCAATCGTCGATCGAGTCGTCGCCGATGAAGTCGTCGCCGATGGGCCGATGACACCGGGGCGCCGGCGCGGGCGAGCGATGACGGCGCACTATGTGGCCCGTTTCTCAGCGCGCGCCGTCGACTCCGGGCCGAACACGGACAGGTCACATCGACGCCCGCGGCCGACTACGGATGCGCGAGCGTCGGATGCGGCCGACGCTTGAGGTGAGGCAACACCGTGCTGATCTCTGTCAACAGCCAGCTTCACCGTCGCCGCCGGGCAAGGTGGGCCCTGGCGGTCCTGGCCGTTTCCGCCGCGACGCTGATGGGTCACGCGGCGTTGATGGACGGCTTCAGCGCACACGCCATGAGCAACGCCGCAGCGGTGTGCGTCGCCGTCGGATTCGTCGCCGTCGCGGTGTTCGCGATTCGTCGCGTGCTCCAGCGTCCCACCTACATCGTCACCCCGCTGCTCGTCTGGGCGCCTGAGCCCATTCGGCCGGCCGGCGGCGTCCCGGTCCGGGCCGGTCCGCCGTTGTTGCTGCCGGTCCTCCGACTCTGAGCCGCGGTCTGGCGCGCTCCCGTGCGCGCCATGTCCGCCCGAGACGCGCGCTGCCTGCGCGTTCGCCTGCTCAATCAAAGCCAGAGGCCAGCCATGACCATTCGCAACCACCATTCCGGAGCCTGACGTGGGCCAGTCTCTGCTCACCGGTTCTGCCCTTGCCGCGTTCCTCGCCGGCATGGTCGCGTTCTTCGCGCCCTGCTGTGCGTTCGTGATGCTGCCGACCTACCTGTCCAGTGTGTCGGGCGCGAGCCGCTGGCGGACCGCCGCATTGACGGCCGTGTTCATCGCGGGTGTCGCCACCGTCGTCTGGCCGCTCACGGTGGGAGCGGCGGGCCTGTCGCAACTCATAGCAGCCAACCACGAGACGATGTTCCTGCTCGGAGGGCTGATGATGCTCCTCGTCGGAACGGCCACCATCGCGGGTTGGATGTGGCACCACGCCCCGGCGATCGGCGGCGGAGACCCGTCGGGCATCGTCGGCATCTACCTCATGGGTGTCTTCGCGGGCGCCGCCACAGCCTGCTGCGCGCCAGTGCTGGCCGGCGCTGTGGCTATCGCGGGCGTGTCCGGCTCATGGTGGGCCGGCGCCGTGCTCGGGTTCTTCTACCTGTTCGGGCTCGTCACGCCGCTACTGATCAGTGCGTTGGGGATCTCGCGGATGCGGGGAAGACTTCACGACCCTCAACTGAGCTTCGCCCTGTTTGGGCGACAGGTGCGCTCAACGCTCATGCGCCTCGTCGGGGGCATCAGCTTCATCGCGCTGGGAGGGCTGCTCATCACACTCGCGCTCACCGGCAACGCCCGCACCGCCCCCGGCGCACAGAAGAGCTTTGGCCGCTGGCTGACAGCACGCGCCAACGACGTCACCGTTGCGATCCCCGCCGGCGCCGGATGGGCGCTGATGCTCGCCGTTGCTGCGCTGGCAGCCGCGGTTGCTGTCCGCGCGCTGCGACGCCCGGCGCTTGATGCGCCGTCGGACGGCCTGAACTCGTGCTGCGAGCAGAACCTCGCCGCCACTAAGCAACCGAAGGAGTGACCAGATGTCTCACCGTGTTGAAGACAAACAGGCGCGCAAGACCGCGCGGCTGACGAGCAAACGCGTAGACGCTCGTCAGCGACTGCGGCGCCGCGCCGGATACGGCGCCGTCACCGTCATCGGCCTCGCGCTCGTCGTTCTGGCGCTCACTTTGAGGACCACGACGACCGTCCCTCCGGTCGACCACATGACCGCGGGCCACCGCGTCGATGCCAGCGCGGGTGCCACAGCGCCGGATTTCAACCTCACGGATGCCGTGTCCGGAAGGCAGATCAGCTCTGCCTCGTTGCGCGGCCACAGGACGCTGCTGTTCTTCTCCGAGGGAACCGGCTGCCAGGCATGCATGGTCCAGGCTGCCGACCTGGAGCGGAACAAGACCCTCAGCAAGGCCGGCATTCAGCTGGTCAGCGTCACCACCGACCAGCTCGCCGATCTGACGGCGGCGGCGAGCCAGTACGGCATCCACGTGCCGCTGCTGGCCGATCCCACCGGGCAGGTGTCGACCGCCTACGGGATGCTCGGCCACGGGGGGATGGGCCACGCGACGCAGGACGGGCACGCTTTCATGCTGATCAGTGCAAAGGGCAAGATCCTCTGGCACCAGGCGTACCAGGAGATGTACGTCAAGCCCGGCCAGCTCCTGAGTGACATGAAGGCGGCGCTGCAACCATGAGCGAGCTCGTCCTGCTGACGGCGAGCGATTGTCACCTGTGCTTCCACGCCCGCGGCGTGCTCGATCAGCTCGCCGCCGAGGGTCTGCTGTCCTGGCGCGAGGTCTCCGCCGACTCGGATGAGGGTCGTCGGCTCGCCGGCAGCGCACCGCCGATCCGGCCGGTGCTGTACGGGCACGGCGGACAGATCGAGGCCTACGGGCGCCTATCAGAGAGGCGACTGCGCCAAAAGCTGGCGGTGGCGTCGCGACCAGGATCGTCATGAGCACCGGCGAGCTCGGCGTCGGACGCAGGACGGACTGGCGGCCGTCGCACCTTGCGAAAGGATCGGAGCTACGTGCGGGTAGCGCGTCGGTCGATGTTGACCGGTCAGCGACAGGCACGCGCGCCGGGCCTCGTAAGGCTACGGCGAACGACGTTCCAGATGTCGTACGCCTTCGCGACGGGTCGCACGTATCGATCCGCGCGATCACGCCGGACGACCGGCGCGAAATCGCGGACGCGTTCACCCGACTGAGCCCCGAGTCTCGCTACCGGCGGTTTCTCCATGTCATGGGGGAGCTCGACGAGCGAACGCTGGGCTACCTCACGGAGATCGACCACCACGACCACGAAGCAGTCGCAGCCTTTGACACGGTCGACGAGCACGGAGTGGGCATAGCGCGCTACGTGCGCACGCAAGCCGACGCCCCAAGCGCAGAGATCGCGGTCCTGGTCGCGGACGACTGGCAAGGGCGCGGAGTGGGGACGGTCCTCCTCGAGCGGGTCGTCGCTCGCGCACGCGCCGAGGGCGTTCACCGACTGGAGGCCCTCGTGCTGGCCTCGAACGGCGTGATGATCAAGCTTCTCGAGGAGCATGGCTGGACCATGTCGACGCTCCCACAAGGCGGTACGGTCGAGATGATTCTCGACGACCTCGCGGATCACTCCGCCGACGAAGGCGGTGACCCGCCGTGACCGGCACCGCGCCTCACCCCGCTCGCACAGCAGATGCCCAGCTGCTCTCGTGCGTCGGCCCCGACTTCCCGCCCTTGGTCGATGCCGATCCGGAGCGGCTTCGTGCCATCAACGCCGAGTTCGAGCACGGGTTTCGTGCGCTCCAAGACGTCCATTCCGCGGTCACTGTCTTCGGCTCGGCGCGCACCCCACGCGACGATCCGGAGTACGACCTCAGCCGCCGCATTGGCGCCTGTCTCGCGTCGGCAGGCTTCCCGATCATCACGGGCGGCGGGCCCGGGGCGATGGAGGCTGCAAACCGCGGTGCCCGCGACGTCGGAGGACTCTCGATCGGCTGCAACATCGAGCTCCCGAACGAGCAGCGACCCAACGCCTACCTGGACATCAGCCTCACGTTCCGGCACTTCTTTGTCCGCAAGGTGATGTTCGTGCGGTACTCGACGGCGTTCGTCCTGCTGCCCGGAGGCTACGGCACACTCGACGAGCTCTTCGAGGCGCTGACGCTGATTCAGACCGGCACGATCCGCCACTTCCCAGTGATCGTGATGCGCCACAAGCACTGGGATGGCATGCTCGCTTGGCTCCGCGATGACGTGGAAGCCACCGGAAAGATCGAGCACGAGGACGCGCGCCTGATCCACGTGGCCGACGAGCCTGAGGACGCCTGCGCGATCGTGCAGGCCGCCTGCGCGCGCCGGCTCGCGGCGCCCGCGGCTGACGGCGGCTGAGCGACCACCGACGGTGACGCGTCGAGCCGATGGCTGGAGCGCGCCTCGTCGCGGGATCCGCCGGAAACGGAGCCGCGTTGCGCGAGACCGCTTGTCGCTCCCAGGTGTGCGAGGCCACCGGCGGCTGCGATGCAGTGGGTCAGGTGCCGGCCCGCGCGCTGCGGGCCGGCACCGCCGTTCTCAGCCCATGCCCGACATCCCCGACATGCCGGACTCGTTCGTCGAGCCGCCCTTGCCGGTGCTGGCCTTCGGTACGCCGCCGGATGGCGACGTCGCGCCGTACCAGCTCATCCGCCAGCCGTTCATCTGCCTGATCTCGCGTGACTGAGCGAGCACGACGTCCTCGGCGATCTTCCTGAGCCGTGCGTTCTTGCCCTTCGCGAGCTCGATCCGCGCCATGCGAATCGCGCCCTGATGGTGGGGCACCATCATGTCGATGAACTGCCGATCAAACGGCTTGGCGTCCATCAGCATCGAGTCGTTCATGCTCATGCCCATCATCGCGTCGGACAGGCCGAGATGGCCCTTCGCGACACCGGCCCTCGCGAGCTTCGCATCGAGCTTCTTGAGTGTCGCGATCTCGGCGTTCTGGGTCCGGACGATCGCAGCGGCCAGCGTCTTGATCTCAGGCCGGCTGGTCTGCTTGCCGGCGAGCTTCGCCATGGCGACCGCGGACTGGTGATGCGGGACCATCTCCGCCGCGAAGGCGCGGTCGATAGCGGTCCCCGAGCTGGACGAGCTCGCGGCAGACGAGCTGGTGTTGTTGCTGCCGCCGCAGCCGGCGACGATGAGGGCGACGACGGCAGCGATGAGCGACGCGGCGATCACGCCGCGACGGGATTTGTGTGTGGTCATGTGGGTGTGGCTCTCCAAGTGTTCGAGTTAGGGACTGACGCGTGCGTTGATGCAGCCTTCACGCGGATGCGCAGGCTGCCTCTGCGTCAGAGCCGGAACACTTGGAGCGATGGCGGGCCGGCCCGCGCCGGCATCGCGACCGAACGAACCACGGGTGCCGGCAACGATGGCATCGCCCATGGGAGCAGTGACGTCAGCGGATCGGCAAGCCGACGTGCACGCACGACGGCGACGAGCGCGAGCCCCACAGCCGCGGTCTCGGCGACGGCAAGACAGATCGCAGCGGGCGACTCCATCCCGCTCATGCCGCCCATGTGGTCACCGATGAAGCCGTGGGCGAGCACCACGGCACCGCCAAGGGCAAACGCCGCCGTCAGCACCGTGAGCGTGCGCCGACGGCGCATGATCAGGCGGTCGATCGCGATCAACATCGGTACAACAGCCTACAAGCCGTCGGGGTACGCGTCCGCGACGACGTCGTCCGGGCTCGCGGCAAAGCGCGCGGCACACGTGAGTGAGCAGAACTGGTACTCGACCCCCGCGTGGGGCAGGACGCCCGCGCAGCGCTCCGGGTCAACTGGGCGCGTGACCGGCGTGCACTACGAGAGCTTACGCCGCGTACTGCCAGGGAGACGTCCGGTCACGCGCCGTGCAACATCTTACACGTCGTAGGAGATGCTGCGCTAGCCTGACCCTCCACGTGACCGCATCCAACGCACTCGCGACGCTGGCGAGCATTCCGAGCCCGTCGTTCAACAGCGTCCACCTCGGCCCGCTCACCTTCAAGGTGTACGGGCTGATGTATGTCGTGGCGATCATCACGGCGGTGCGCATCACGCAGCGCCGCTGGAGGGCGGGGGGTGGTGATCCGGCACTCGTCCTCGATGTCGCGATCGTGGCTGTCCCGCTCGGCATCGTCGGCGGCCGGCTCTACTTCCTGGCGACCAGTTGGAGTGAGGTTCCCGACGCATGGTGGGGTCCTTTGGCGATCTGGCAGGGCGGCCTCGGGATCTGGGGTGGCATCGCGGCCGGGACGCTCGCCGGCGTGTGGGTTCTACGCCGCCGCGGCGCCGACATCGGCCGGTTCCTCGACGCTGCCGCTCCAGCGCTGCTCGTCGCTCAGTCGATCGGCAGGGTCGGCAACTACTTCAACCAGGAGCTGTTCGGGAAGCCCACGAACCTCCCGTGGGGTCTCGAGATCGACGCTGCACACCGTCTCGACGCATACGCGAACACCCTCACGTTCCATCCGACATTCCTCTACGAGATCGTCTGGAACCTCAGTCTCGCCGGCGCGCTGGTCGTCCTCGGGCAGCGGCTGAGAATCCGGCCGCCGGGACTGTTCGCCCTCTATGTCGCGGGCTACTCGCTGGGGCGCATCTTCTCCGAGCTGTTACGCGTGGACCCTGCACATCACGTCCTCGGCCTGCGCCTGAACTTCTTCGTCTCGGTGACGCTGGTCGTCGGCGGCCTCGTGTGGTTCTGGCGCTCGCAACGCCGACGGAGCGGATCGACCCCCGTCCCGCTCGTGACGATGCGCGAGGGTTAGACCGCTACGGCTCGAGGCCGAGCGCCGCGGCGGCGAGCCTCGACGACGGTCGCGCAGCCAAGCCCAGCGGCCGTGCGGGCGACGGCCTGCTTGCCCTTCCCCTCGCGCACGATCACGTCCGTCGGGACGTCGTCGGACAACAGCGCGCGCACCTCAACGGCCTGCTCCTGTGCCAGGCGACGCATGTCCTGATTCCAGAACGTCGTCTCGCAGTTGCAGCACTTCGACGCCTCCTCGACCGCTGCGACGACGAGCACCGACAGCCGCGTACCCGACTCCCGAGCGAGCCGCGTCGCCTCGCCGACGGCCAGCTTCGACCGAGAGGAGCCATCAAACAGCACGAGCACACGGGGCGTCGCCATAGGTCCAGGCTTGAGTCTCATCCGAACACCCTGGACCATCAGCCGAGCGCCGACAGCGACAGGGCGGCAAGACCGACGGCTCCGGCGACGAGCGCCCACGTCGTCGCGGACCTCCACTGCGGCGCCGCACCGGCGAGCTCAGCCGGAGCACTGAGCCACTTGGCGTGATGCACGGCAGCCCAGTCCCGCCGCACCGAGCCACGGACCATCCCGCGCAGTGCGGGCCGTGTCGTCGGCCACACCACGGCGAGGAACACGTGCGCGGTGACCAGGCCGGACGCGAGCACGGTGAGTCCGTCGTGCAGGATGATCGTTCCCGGCAGCCGCAGACGCGTGTCGCCCTCTCCGAGCAACAGCAGCAGCCCGGAGATCACGAACAGCGCCGCAAACGCCGCCTGGGCCACCGTGTGAAGCTTCTGCCCGGCGTTGAACCGCCCCTGCGGCGCCGGACGATGCCTGAGCCACAGCAGGTCATCTGCATCGAACCGCTCGACCTCGAGCGCTGTGCGCCGCAGCGCGGCTCGGTCGCTTGTCGCGACGATCGCCAGCAGCACGGTGGCCCACGCAGACGCGATCGCCAGGTGGATCGCCTTCAGCGCCTCCCGGGAGCCGAGTGCGCCCGCGAGCGCCGGGAGATACAGCGCGATGCCGGTCGCCAGCAGTCCGACGAAGGCGCCGACGTGGACCCAGTGAATCGTCCGCTCAGCGACCGAGAACCGGCGGACGTAGAGGCTCTCATCCATAGCCATTGGATCGCCCCACCCAAGCGTCGCTGTCGTAGCCCCGCGTCTCCCAGTACCCCGGCTGTGGACGCGCGGTCAGCGTGATGCCGGAGACCCACTTGACGTTCTTGTACCCGTACATTCGCGGCATCACGACCCGAGCCGGCGCGCCGTGCTCGCGGGTCAGCGGCCGACCGTCCATCTCATAGGCGAGCAGCGCGTCGCCGGCGAGCGCCTGGTCCAGTGACAGCGAGTCGGCATACGGGTGCTCCATCGACGTGAAGGTCACGCCGGCGGCGTGTGGCAGGGGACGAGCCGCGGCCAGCACATCCGCAAAGCGCACGCCGGCCCAGCGCACGCCGGCGACCGACCAGCCGGTGACGCAGTGGAAGTCGTTCGTCTGGTCCACACGGGGCAGCGCGAGCAGTTGGGCGTAGCTGAGCCGCTGCGGCCGCTCGACGAGGCCATCGATGACGAGCCCCCACGTCCGCGCGTCGAAGCGCGGCATCGGCGGGTTCACGGTGTAGATGCGCCAGCCACCGCCAGGTGACGGGAGGGCCGATCGCAGATCCGCCGGGACGATCGACGTCGCGGGCCGGGTGATGCGGGAGAAACGGTCCCAGGCCGCTCCGCCCCACCAGAGCGACGAGATCCCCACGGCGACGGTGCCCAGAAAAGCGCGGCGCCCATAGGGGCGCCCGTCGTGCTCGGGACTGTCGTCGAGCTTCGGGGCCATGTGGTCTCAGGGGCCAACCGAGTCGGTCGAAGAAGCGCCGCGTTCCTACGGCCTGTAGTACCGTCGGGTGGTGGTCAGCACCCCGAGCCTAGCGCTGGCGTTCGCCGCCGGCTTCGTGTCGTTCGTCTCTCCCTGCTGCCTGCCACTCGTGCCGGGATACCTCGCGACGGTCGGCGGCGGGGCGACGTCACGGCGCGCGGTGATGTTTCGGAGCCTCAGCTTCGTCGCCTCCTTCTCGCTGACGTTCATCGTGCTCGGACTGAGCGCCACCGCGCTCGGCAGCCTGCTCATCAGCAACCAGCAGACGCTCAACACGATCTCCGGCGTCGTCATCGTCGGGATGGGTGTGGCCTTCGTCGGCTCGGTCTTCATCCTCCAGCTCAATCGCACCTGGCGGCTCCCGGGGGTCTACGAACGCGCAGCCGCCGGTGGCCCGGTCCTCGCCGGACTCGCCTTCGCCCTCGCCTGGACGCCATGTGTCGGCCCCACCCTCGGCGCAATCCTCGGCCTTGCGGCGACAACCAACACGACACCACAGGCCGCCGGGCTCCTCGCCGTCTACTCCGCCGGTTTGGCAGTCCCGTTCCTTGTTTCAGCCGTAGCATTTGAGCGCATGCAAGGTGGCGTGGCCTTCTTCCGTCGGCACCACCAGGCCGTGCAGGTGGTTGCCGGCATGTCGCTGGTCGCGATGGGCGTGCTCGTGCTCTCCGGTGAGCTGTTCCGACTCAACATCGAGGCGCAACAGACACTCAACGGCCTTGGCTTGAACGTCTACAAGAGCCTCTGATGACGCGCTCCCGCATCGCGGCTGGGCTGGCCATTGCAACGCTCGCCGGCCTCCTGCTGTGGGCGACGCTCGGGTCGACGCAGGGGGCGAACGCGCCCGCGCGCACGATCGACGAGCACCTCACACGCCGGCAGCCTGCGCCGGCCCCGAGCATCGGCCTTCGCGTGCTGCAGCGCGGTGATCCGGGACCGTTCGCCGACGCGTGGGATCGGGCTGCGGCAGACGGCAAGGTCGAGCTTGCAGAACTCCGGGGGATCCCGCTGCTGGTGAACATCTGGGCGTCGTGGTGCGACCCGTGCCAGCGGGAAGCCCCACGTCTGCGGGACGGCTGGCGCGACGTCGCGCGATCGGGCGTGCTGTTTGTCGGGATCAACACCCAGGACAAGCACGATGACGCCATCGCGTTCGACGGATACTTCCGCCTGACGTATCCAAGCCTCGTCAACCAGTCGGGCAGCGTGCTTGACGCCTTTCGCGCCACCGGCGTCCCGCAGACGTACTTTCTCGACCGCACCGGCCGAATCGTCGCGCACGTCGTCGGCGAGATGAGCCGCATCGAGCTCCGGGCCGGGATCGAGGCGGCGCAGTCCGGCGATGCGGCGACACCGCTGCGCTATCGCTGAACGAGGAGCGTCACCGGGGGCCGCGAGCATTTTTCCTACGCTTTGTAGGATGGGCTGATGGCGCTGCGCCGTACAGTCATCGCCCTTGTGACCGCTGCGGCCCTGATCGGCGCGGTGGCGCTGATGATCGCGTCAACGCCCAAGGCGGGCCCGACAGAGGAAGAGCGCAAGGCCACCGACGGCGCGGTGATCGACGCGCTGCTGCCGCTCAACGACGGCGGGATCGCGCTGGCGCGGATCGCAACGGAGCGGGCTGCTCACGCGAAGCTGCGTCGCGCCGCGGTAGGCACAGAGCAGGAGCTCAAGCTGCAGAACGACCTCATGGGCTCGATGCACAAGCGCCTGTTCGGGCAGCCGGCATACCTCCCCGGTGGCGGTTCGCCGATTCACGGGGGAATCTCGTTCACCGACGGCGCCCCGCCGATGGACCCCGGCATGCTGCGGTCCGCGAAGCCGCTCGATCGCGAGTTCCTCGACATGATGATCGCCGTCGAGCGTCGTGCCGGTGCCCTCGCCAGGTCGCAGGTCGCCCGCGGGAGCAACACCGACCTCATGGCGTTTGCGGCCGACATCGCTCACCGCGCCGACGCACGCGCCGCACGCTTCAACGACTGGCGGCGAGTCTGGTACGGCGCGGCGTTACCGGCGATGAGCAGCGCCGACCCGATGGCCGGCATGAGCATGCCGTGAGTGCTCCCATCGGTTCCACGATCAGGGCCGTGCCCTGATCGTCCAAGTCGCGCCGGCATCGGTCGATTGCACGACGGTCCCGTCCGCTCGTGCGGCATAGAGGCGGGGCCCGTCGGACGCGAACGCCGCCGGCTGCCCGGCGATCGAGCCCCGGGGCTTCCAGGTGCGCCCACGGTCGGTGCTCGTGCTGACCGTCCCGTCCCCGCCGACGAGGTACACGCCGTGGGAGGTCCACGTGAGGAGCCCCGCGCGCTGAGGATCCAGCGACCGCCAGTGGGCGCCCCCGTCAGCCGACGAGAACAGGCCGCGCTCGGTGGAGATGACGACGCGCCGGCCGTCGCTCGGCGAGATCGCGAGGTCGAACATCCCGGCGGGCGACTCGTGCGTCGTCCATGAGCGGCCCCGGTCGCGGCTGCGCATGAGCTTCCCGGTCATCCCGTTGAAGCCGTAGACGACCTGCCCGGCGGCGCGCAGCACATGGAAGTCGGCGCGGCCGCCCAGCGACACCGTGTCCCAGTTGCGACCCGCGCTCGTCGTGCGGATCAGGCCAAGGTCAGTTGGCCCACCCGCGCTCGGGTCGGGATGACCGGATCCCAGGAAGCGGTCTGGACCCACGACCGTGAAGCCCATGACGTCCTGGGCGCTGTCGCCCACGCGCTTGGCCGATCGCTGGCCGCGCGGCGCGCGGAAGAGCCCGCCGTGTGTGGCGATGAACAGCGCCCCGTCCGCTGGGTTGATCCCCAGGCCGTGGACGTGCTCGAAATCTGAAGCGGGTGCAGCGGCTCCGCCCGTGTCGGCACTCGAGGATGCGGCAGTGCCCCCGCTCGACGGCGTGCTGCCGCACGCCGTCAGTGATCCGGCCAGAACAGCAAGCAGCGCCGCCGGCATGGCTGCGTGTCGAAGCATTGGTGGCAGGAGAGGGGTCGTTCGAACAGCGGCCAGCATCACCGCCGAGCCTCACTACGACGCGTCGTTGACGACTGCGGCCACCGCCGACCGGCGCGGTGCCTCGCGTCGCTTTCCCGGTTCGATGATGAGATCGCAGCCGAGGTCAGCCGCGGCGTTGGCGACGGCTGAACGCCCGCGTCCTTCGCGGATGACGAACTCTGCGTCGACGTCGACGGTGAGGAGCGACCGCGCACGGTCCAGTTCTTCGCGCGCCAGCTCACGCATGTCGCGGTTCCATGACGTGGTCTGCATGTTGCAGCACCGCGACGGCTGTTCGACCGCCGCCAGCGTGAGAATCG
>JBKJRO010000156.1:0-20015 GCA_046594555.1 Solirubrobacteraceae bacterium | reverse complement strand
CTGTTACCGATCGGTGGCCGCCGTGTGAAAAGGATGTGAACGCTCGAACGCGAGCCGGTAGCCGAACCCGACGTGCGTGTGGATCACGTGCCACTCGGGCAGCACGTCCTCGAGCTTGACGCGGAGCTTGTGCACGTAGACGTCGATCGTCCGGTCGCCCTCGCGCAGCGGCCGGCGCCACACGCGCGTGTAGAGGTCCTCGCGCCGGACGATGCGGCCCTCGTTGGCCACGAGCTCCGTCAGCAGGCCGAACTCCAGGACCGACAGCCGCAGCGCCCGCCCGCCCGCGAGGGCCAGGCCCTCCTCGGGCCGGATCTCCAGCACGCCGGCACGCAGCGGGCTCGAACCCTCGGTCCACGTCTCACCCGGAACGACCGCCATGGGCGCCGAGTCTGGCGATCGCACGCTCGCCAGTCGTTAAGCGACCGTGACCGGGATGTGATCAACGTGTGAAGGCTGTCCGGGCGTCCGCGGGCTCCCTGATCGCCGTGTGACCCCGCGGTCCGCGCGTTCCACGGTGCTCGAGGTGCGTCGCAGGGGCGTTCGCGGCGGCCGCCGAGGACGGTTCGTGCTGCGAAACGCCGGGGATTCCTGTAGAAGACAGTCATCGTGATGAGGAGGAGAGCGCAAGCGGCCGCCTCGGTCGCCGCTGCGGCTGCGGCCGCGGCTGCCTTCGCGGGCGCCGCCGCGGCCCAGGACGAGGCGTCCGGGCTGACGACCGCGCCCGACGCCGCGACGGCCACGCCGGCCGAGCAGCCGACCGTCACGACGCCCCAGGCGGGCACCGCGCCGATCGCCCCAGCCGACGGCACGACGGACCTCGGCACGTTCCAGGTGCAGGTCGAGAAGCGCCCCGCGGTGGCGACGAACCGCTCGACCTCGCGCCCGCGCCGCCCCAAGGACGGGGCCAAGCAGAGCGGCGACACGACGGTGGCCCAGGACGCCGCGAAGCTCTTCGGACTCGCCGGCCAGTTGCTCGAGCCGCCGACGATCGGCGTGCCGAACGTCCTGATCGACAGCCTCAGCGTCCCGCCGTTCCTGCTCCCGATCTACCAGGCCGCCGGCATCGAGTACGGCGTGCGCTGGGAGGTCCTGGCCGCGATCAACGAGATCGAGACCAACTACGGCCGCAACCTCAGCATCAGCACCGCCGGCGCCGTCGGCTGGATGCAGTTCATGCCGGCGACGTGGGCGACCTACGGCGTCGACGCCAATGGCGACGGCGAGCGCGACCCGTACAACCCGGTCGACGCGATCTTCGCCGCGGCCCGGTACCTGCACGCCTCCGGGGCGGGAACGAACCTCAAGGCCGCGATCTACTCGTACAACCACGCCGGCTGGTACGTCGACGACGTCATCGCCAAGGCGCAGGCCCTCGCCTCGCTGCCGAGCGACGTCGTCGGGTCGCTGACGGGCCTGACGTCCGGCCGCTTCCCCCTCACCGGCGACACGTCGTACGCCGGCGCCTACGCGCCGGCCAAGCCGACGGGCACCAGTGCCTCGGTCGCGGTCGCCGGGCAGTCCGGCCGCCGCAGCATCGACGTCTACGCCCGCAGCGGCGCCTCCGCCATCGCCGTCCAGGACGGCCAGGTCGTGCGCATCGGCCGGTCCGAGCGTCTCGGGCAGTTCGTCCAGCTGCGCGACGCCTACGGCAACACCTACACCTACGCCCACCTCGGCTCGATCGCCGAGATGCACGCCGTCCCGCGCGAGACGACCGGGACCACCCGCGAGTCGGCGCCCGCGGCGAACGACCCGACGCCCACGGCGCCCGCCACCGCCGGGACCCAGGGCGCCGCGCCGCAGCAGGCCCCGGCCGCGCGCCGGACCGCCCCGCGGCCGGTCAAGGAGCGGCTCTTCGCCAACCCGCAGCGCCCGCGTGCCTACCACGCCGGCGGCGAGCGCCAGCTCGACCAGGTCGCGCCGGCCCAGCGCGCGACCGTCGCCGACGGCGACCTCGGCCAGTACTTCGCCCCGCCGTACGACCTGCGGCGCGACCAGGTCGTGCTCGAGCCGCTGCGCCAGGGCTCGCACGTCGTGGCGGGCACGATCCTCGGACAGGTCGGCGACGCCTCGATCGCGTACGACCGCGGCGGGCGACCGGCGGCGACGGCCGCGCGGAAGCTCGGCACGTCGACGGCGCCGCACCTGCGCTTCGAGATCCGCCCCGCCGGCAACGGCGCGCCGCGAATCGACCCGGGGCCCGTGCTCGACGGCTGGAAGCTGCTCGCGACCTCCAACGTCTACGGCTCGCAGAACCCGCTGCTGCGCGGCACGGGCGGCACGGGCACGATCGGGCAGATCCTGCTGATGAGCAAGGAGGCGCTCGAGCAGCGCGTCCTCAACAACGCGGCGATCGACATCTACGCCTGCGGCCGCCAGGACATCGCCGCCGGCATCATCGACCGCCGCGTCCTCGCGACGCTCGAGTACCTCGCCGCCGGCGGCCTGAAGCCGACGGTCTCGACGCTGCGCTGCGGCCACGGCTACTACACGACGAGCGGCAACGTCTCCGAGCACTCCTCCGGCAACGGCGTGGACATCGGCGCGATCAACGGCGTGCCGATCATCGGCCACCAGGGCGAGGGCTCGATCACCGACATCACGGTCCGCCGGCTGCTCGGGCTGCAGGGCGCGCTGAAGCCGCACCAGATCATCACGCTCATGCAGTACGCGAACACGGACAACACGTTCGCGATGGGCGACCACGCCGACCACATCCACGTCGGGTTCCAGCCGCTGTACGGCACGAACGACGCCGCGGGCAAGGCGCTGAACGCGGTGCTCGCGCCGAGCGACTGGAAGCGGATCAGCAGCCGCCTCGCGGCGATCCAGAACCCGACAGTGGCCTCGCAGCCGAGCCGCTTCTCGCTGAAGGTTCAGGTCAAGCTGCCGAAGAAGTAGCCCGGTGGTGCTGCGGCCCGGTGGTCGCGGCGGCAACGGTCGATCCCCGTGCGGGCGTGCAAGCGGCGTCCCGCCGCTCGCACGGATTCCCCGCACGGTGCCGCCCGTGCCGCCCCGTCGATCGCCCGTCGCCCGCGCCCCTCCCCGCCAGCCCTTGGGCGGCCGGGGGTGGGTCAGGCGTCGGCGAGCAGGACGTCGTTGCCCGTGATGTGGATGACGACGGCGGTGGCGGGGCGATGTGGCGTGGTGCCGAAGTCGGCGTGGCGGCGCTCGGCGGCGCGGCGGCGGGCGCGGGCGAGTGCGGGCACCTCGGGGTCGAGGAGGCCGGACTCGCCGGGCACCGGGCCGCGGGTGATGCTGGTGCGGGCGGAGATCGACGTCATGTGAGGCTCCATGCTGGCGGCTGCCGGCGGTCGCCGGACGGATGTTCGACGCCGATCACGCCGCCACCTGCCGGCTGCGCGCGGCGCTGAACGCGGCGACGCCGCGGCGGTGCAGATCGGCCATCGACGTCTGGTGCTGGCGCTTGACCTCCAGGACGATCGGCGCTTCGGACCCCGCCAGCGCCCGCGCCACGCGCGGCCAGGGGACCGTGCCCATGCCGGGCGCCAGGTGCAGATCCAGCCGCAGCGGATCGACGCCCGATGCCATGACATCGCGGCGCCGGGCACCGAAGTTGTCGTGCGCGTGGATCAGGACGGCCTCGCCCGCACAGGCGCCGGCGAGGGCCGCGGCGTCGTCGCCTGCGGCGTCGCTGGTCACGTGGAGGTGCCCCAGGTCGAGCAGCATGCCGGTGCCGGGCAGCGCCAGGCGGCGTACCAGATCGCGCACGGCGATCGGGTCGTGCGCGAGCCGCGGCGGTGACGCGTACACGGGGCACAGGTTCTCCAGTGCCACGGTGAGGCCCAAGGCCGGCGCCCGCTGGAGGAGCTCTGGGAGGGCCGTCTCCTCAGAGCGGACGCGCTCCCCGACGTCATCACTGCCGGTGTCGGGGAAGTTGAGGACGTGATAGGCGAGCATCTCCGCCTCGGCCGCCGCGGCGTAGTCGAGCAACCGCGCGAGGACGGCGTCCGTCTGCGGCGTCCCGGCGGACAGGCCGTCGGGCGCGTGCAGGACGAGCCGCAGCCCGGTCCCGCGCAGCAGCGCCTTGACGGCGCGGGCGTGGCGGCGCGCCGCCTCGTCATCGCTCAGCACCATGGCCGGCGGGCTGTGGAGCTGGACCCAGCCGAAGCCGGCGTCGGCCTGCTCGGCGAGCGCCAGGCGCGTCGGCCAGGCATCGCGGGCCACGCTGAGGCCCAGTCGCTGTGCGTTCGTGAGCATCATCGACCGCCATCTTCGCCGCGCGCCCGGCGATCGCCGTGACGCTCGTGTGACCGCGCGGTGACGATTCGGAGAAGGCGATCGTCGGGTGGGCAGGCGTGGCGGCGGGTCAGGCGGCCGGCAGCCCACCGAGCGCGGAGCTGTGGCCCTCGAGGATGAGCGGCTGGCCGCACTTCCAGCAGAACGCCGCGCCGCGGCTGTGCGGTGCCCCGCACGAGCGGCAGGCGCCGCCGACCCCGTCGTCAGCGGCGGCGAGCAGGCGCTCGACCTCACCGAGTTCCGCGTCCGCCGCCTGGAGCTCGGCCGCGCGCCGCACGAGGACGTCGACGCGGAAGTGGTCGCGGATCGCCATCTCGTAGGTCAGGCCGCCGAGGTCCCAGGTCAGCTCGGCGACCTGTTCGGCGAGCACATCGCGCCGGGCGCGCAGCTCGGCGTGGTGGTCGTGCTGGGGTGTGGCGTCGACTGCGCCGGCGGTGCGTTGACGGAGTGGGCTGCGCATCAGGGTCATCCGATCGACTGGAAGCCGCCGCCACCGGCGGCGGGCTTGTTGTCCTTGGGCGGCGGGGCGCCGCCGGTGCCGACGACCTTCGGCAGCTTGGTGGACTGCTTCTGGTACTGGGTCGGCGAGAGCTTCTCGAGCTTCTTCAGCGAGTTCTTCTGCGCCGTCGGCTTCGTGGTCGACGTGGCGGCCTCGGACGCCTTCTTCTTCGCCGCAGCGGTTCCGGCGGCAGCGCCCGCAGCCGCCCCGGTGCCTGCTACCGCGGCATCGGTCGCGCCCGTGGCACCGCCGACGCTGATGACCTGGAGCGCCGGCGACGCGACGGGCGTGCCGGAGTCGCCCGCGCCGCCGATCAGCACGCCGACGCCGAGGGCCAGCAGCAGGCAGCCGATCGACGCGAGCGCCAGGAGTGCCGAGCGGTTGCCCGCGTCGTCGCCGGCGCCCTTGGCGCCAGCCGTCGAAGCCGGGGGGACCGCCGCGACGGCAGCGTTCGTCGTCAGGATCTCGCGGAACGCCAGGCGGGCCTCAGCGCGGCGGGTGCCGCACGACAGGCAGTAGCGCTGGTCGCTGGCGAGTGGCGCTGCACAGACGGCGCACGGGGCACCGTGCTCGCCGACCGGCGGGGCGTTGACGTCGGGCACGGTCGTCATGAGGAGCCTCCCGGGAGGACGGTCGGCGGCGCGCTGCAGGTGAGCGTGCCGCCCTTGGGATTGCCGATGAAATAGACGCGGAAGGTGATCGGCTTGGGCGTCGGCGCCGGCGCGAGGCGGTCGACGATCGCCCGGCCGGCCGCCCGCACCTTGCCGCCCCGGGTGCTGATGCACGCGATCACCAGGCGGATCTGCGGGAGCTTCGAGCGGTTCGTGACCACCCCGCGAGCGAACACGCCATCGGTGTCACGCTCGTAGACGACCTTCGTCAGGTCCATCCGCGGCAGCGCTCCGACGCCGGTGTCCCGGGACGTCCCGACCTTCGCCGTCGCCCGCCTGGGCGGCGAGGCGGCCTGGATCTGGTTGTTGACCCAGAAGGTGCTGGCCCGGGGCGCGACGGCGGCGATCGAGGTGAGCGACCTGTCGAGGCCGGCGACGTCGTTGCTGTAGAGCTTGCGGCCCTTCGCGTCGGTGAGCGAGATGCCGACCGGGACGTTCGTCTGCGCAGCGCCCGTGTTGCGCAGCAACACGACGGCCGCGACCCCGTTCGCATCGCGCACGACCGCTGATCCGGTGACGGAGATCGAGGCGTTCTGGCGCCCGATCGTGACGCCGGACTCCTTCGCCACGTCCTTCGCCTGCTTCGCCATCCGGCTGCTGGCGTCCTGGGTCGACTCGCACGCGGCCAGCGATGACGCCGCGAGCGTCGCGGCGACCGCCGCGATGGCCCGCACCAGCGTCATCCGAATGCGCCCCGCACGTACTCGCGCGTTCGCTCGGCGCGTGGTGCCCCGAAGACCTGCTCCGCGGCGCCGTACTCGACGAGGTCGCCGAGGTACATGAACGCGACGTCGTCGCCGACGCGGTAGGCCTGCTGCAGGTTGTGCGTGACGATGACGATCGCCACCTCGTTGCGCAGCTCGATGATCAGGTCCTCGATCACCGCCGTCGACTTCGGGTCCAGCGCCGAGCACGGCTCATCCATCAGCAGCACCTCGGGACGCGCGGCGAGCGCGCGGGCGATGCACAGGCGCTGCTGCTGTCCGCCGGAGAGGCGCAGCGCCGGGTGGTCGAGCTTGTCCTTGACCTCGTCGTACAACCCGGCGCGCTGCAGCGCCTCGAGCACGTACGGCTCAAGCGTGCGCTTGGGCGGCCGCTTGGCGCCCTGCTCGCGCAGCGCGTAGGCGACGTTGTCGAAGATCGACATCGGGAACGGGTTGGGCTGCTGGAAGACCATCGAGACCCGGCGGCGCAGCGCCGTGACCTCGAGCTCGTCGATGTCGTTGCCGTCCAGGCGGATGATCCCGCCGCGCCGCGCCGTCGGCGTCAGCTCGGTCAGGCGGTTGAGCGTGCGCAGCAGCGTCGTCTTGCCACAGCCCGACGGCCCGATCAGCGCCAGCACCTCCCCTTGGCGGATCGTCATCGAGACGCCGTTGACCACCTGGTTGCCGGAGAACGCGACGGTCAGGCCCTCGATCGTCATCCGCTCGGGGCCGTGGCTGCGCAGTGTCGCCCGGCGCAGCCCGGCGGTTCCGGCGGCGGCGCCGTTCCCATTGCCGTTCTCGGGCGGCCGGGCGATCGTCGCGGGCTCGTCCAGTCGGATGCGCCGGACCGGCGGCGGCAGCGGCGCTCCGCGCGGGTCCGAGCGGTCGCCCGTGGTGGTCATCGACTCCGGCTCGATCATGCCTTCGCTCCCAGTCTTGACGTGCCCAGTCCCTGTGCCGCTCCGCGACGCGCGATCACGTCGACGGCGAAGTTCAGCCCGATCACGATCAGCAGCAGGACGAACGCTGCGGCGTACGCCTTCTGCGGCGCGTTCCCCTCGCCCGCGGGCGAGTTGTTGTAGACGTAGCTCGTGAGCGTGCCGCCTGTGCCCTTGAGCGTGTTGAGCCCGGGCACGTCGCCCTGCGGGTCCAGCTGGAGCGACGCCCCGAGCAGGACGACGACGATCGCCGTGTCCCCCGCGATCCGTCCCATGCCGAGTGCGGCGCCGGTCGAGATGTTGGCCCGAACCGACGGCAGAAGGACCCGGCGGATCGTCGCCGCCCGCGTCTTGCCGAGCGCGTAGGACGCCTCCCGGACGTGGGCGGGGATCGCCTGGAGCCCCTCGCGGGTGGCCGCGAAGACCATCGGCAGCGCGATGAGCGACATCATCGCGCCGGCGGTCAGGAAGGAGCGGCCGAAGACCGCGCCGCCCTCAGCCGAGAAGGACATCCAGCCGAAGATCCCCTGCTGGAACAGGACGAGGCCGAAGAGGGCGATCACGATGTCGGGGGTGCCCGCGATGATCTCGATGCCTGACTCGACCGCGCGACCCAGCCAGCGGGGACGCCCGTACTCGACGACCCACATCGCTGCGGCGACGGCGAGCGGCGTCGCCAGCGTGATCCCGATGACCGTGAGGATGACCGTGCCGAGGAGCGGGTCCAGGAACCCGCCGCTCCTGGACTGGTCGAGGTCCGCCTGCGGGCGGGTGAACAGCAGCGACGGCCGCAGGTACTGCAGGCCCTTGAAGGCCATGAACAGCACGATGCCGATGCCGATCGCGCACAGCAGCAGGCCGGCGGCCCACATGACGACGAAGCCGATCCGGTCCGTCAGCCGCCAGGTCGAGACCGACTCGTTGATGCGCTTCTTGCGGGCGGGACGTCCTGCGCCACCGCCGCCGGGCAGCGGCGGGAGCGAAGGCCGTGCCTGGCGCGTCGGGGCGGACATCAGTTGCGCACCCCGTACTTCTTCAGCGGCTGCTTGGCGAACCAGCTGCCGAGCGACAGCACGAAGCCGCCGAACAGCAGTAGCAGTGCCATCGCGTACAGGCTGGCCTGCATCGCCGGGGCGTTGATCGACTCGGAGTCCTCGACGATCGTGGCCGCCACGGTCCGCAGGGGCTCGAAGAAGAAGGTCAGTCCGTCTGCCGGGTTCGGGGCGAAGCCCTTTGAGCCCGAGACCATCGCGATCATGATCGCCTCGCCGAGCGCGCGGGCCGTCGCGAGCACGGCGCCGGCGATGATCGCCGGGCGCGCCGCGCGCACGGTCACCGTCCACATGGCGCGCCAGCGATTGACGCCGAGTGCGACGGCACCCTCGCGCCAGGACCGCGGGATGGCGTACAGGCCGTCGACGGTGAACGCGACCATGATCGGCGTGATCATCACGGTGAGGATCAACACCGCCACGAGCAGGCTGCCTCCCGTCAGCTGGATGACGAACTGCACCGACGTCTTGCGCTCCGGGCTGATCAGATGGTTGCCGACCAGCGGCACGAAGACGAGGATGCCGATCAGGCCGTAGACGACGGACGGCACGGCCGCGAGCAGCCGGACGATCGGCACGATGATCCGCCGGATCCGCTCGGGCGCGAACTCGACGATGAAGATCGCCGACAGCACCGAGAAGACCAGGCCCAGGGCGACCGCGATGACCGTCGTCAGCGCCGTCGCATAGATCAGCGGCCAAGCGCCGAGCTGATAGTCCGCCGTCGTCGGGTTCGGGCCGGAATTGACCATCCGGTCGAGCTGGTTGTCGACGTTCCCCTTCGCGGAGAACCACGACAGCCCGTTCGCCTGGAACGACGGCCATGCCCGGATCGCCACGAAGCCGACCATGAACACGATGACGAGCAGGACCAGACAGGCCAGCGCGCCGAGCACCCGCTCGGCGCCCCGGTCCGTCCACGGCTGGCGGAACCGCTGCAGCATCAGACGATGGGTTTCGCGGCGACGTGCATGCAGAGCCGCTGCATCGTGGATGACGGGCGCGGCACGCCGAGCGCGAGGCGTGCCCGAAGGCACGTCCGCACTCGGCGGGGCGCGATCCGTCGCCGCGAGGCGGCGGAACTGCGGCGCGGTGTCGCGGAATCACTCATCTAGAGCAGCGGGACCCAGTGCTTGCCGACGACCGCCTGAGCGCGCTTGGAGCTCTGCGCCCAGGTGATGAACTTCTGGATCGGGTTGCCGAGCGCCGGGCGCCCGCGCGTGACCATCCAGAAGTTGCGCACGCCGCCGTACTCGCCGGACTTCGCGTTGCGCAGGTCGCACGCCACGCCGTTGTAGGCCGAGACGCTGGTGCCCGCGACGAAGTCGAGCGAGACGTACGCGATCGCGTTGGGATCGCTCTTCACGGTCTGCTGCTGGAGGCCGTTGGACGCCTGCGGTGACTGTGCGCCGAGGATCGAAGTCGACCCCATGAAGATCTTCTGGAACGCGTCCTGCGTGCCGGAAGCGGCCGTGCGGGTGATGACGTTGATCGTGCCGGTCGACTTCGCGCCGGGAACGTCCGACCAGTCGCGGATCTTGCCGGAGAAGATCGACTGGATCTGCGCCTGCGAGAGGTTCGCGATCGGGTTCGCCGTGTTCGTGATGATGCAGAGCGCATCCTTGGCGATCTTGTTGAAGAACAGGCCGTTCGGGTCGCTGGACTTCGGGTCGCGCGATGAGTCTCCGATCGAGACGCGACCGGCGGCGACATCAGTGACGCCGACATCCGATCCGCCCTGGGCGAGCTTGAACTTCACGCGCCCGGGGTACTGCTTGAGGTAGGCACGTGCGAGCAGTGCGGTCAGCGGTGCGACCGACGTCGAGCCACTGATCGTGATCACGGGCTTCGCGACGGCGCTCGCCGGGAGAGCCGATGCGCCGATCACGGCGACGGCGGCGCAGACGCCACCGAGGCGGATGCGGGTCATTGACAGGACTCCTTTCGAGGATTCGATGCCACGCGGAACCAGGCCGTCGTGGGTGATGCTGTGCCAGTGTGGATGCCGGCAGCCGACGGGATGTGAACCGCCCGTGCACGCGCTGTGAAGATGCGGTGAACGCCTCCGACCTGCACCTTTCGGCGATCACGAGGCGTTCACAGGATCGCTCGCGTGGAGCCGCATGATCCCGGGCACGCACCCGTGCGGTGTGTCCGCGATGACGAGTCCAGACCTGAACCTTCCCCTCCTCGGCGCGCCCGGCGAAGCGTGCCCGACCTGCCGGTCACCGCTCGCCGGTGACCAGCGCTACTGCCTGGAGTGCGGCGGGCGGCGAGGCCCCGCGAGGCTCGACCCGCTGGCGCATGCCCGCGGCGCCGCCGACGGTGCCGCGGCCGCGCTCGTCGCGCCGGTGGCGACCGGCGGCGGCGCCGCGCTCGGCACGGTGCCGGCGCTGCGCGCCCTCGGGCAGCCGCGTGTTGTCGCGATCGCGGCGATGCTCGTTCTGGGCTTCGGCGTCGCCGTCGGCGCTGCCGCCGGTCCGCCGGCGGCGACCGGCCTGCCGACAGGCGGACCGAAGATCGTGATCGCCGCTGCACCCCCGCCGGCGACGACCACGCCGGCCTTGACCGACACGCCGGCGACCGACACCACACCCGACACCACCGTCGCCGCCAGCGACGTGACGGCGACGGACACCGCGACGGCCGCCGCGGACACGCCGGCCGCAACCCCGGCCCCGACGACGCCCGCCAAGGCCCCGGCGAAGACGCCGGCCACCCCGGCCACGCCCAAGCCGCCCGCGCCGGTCAAGCACGTGTGGGTCGTCCCGCTCAGCCAGGCGCCCGCCGACGTTCCGTTCGCCGCGGCCGCGACGGCGCCCGTCGTGCCCGATCTGGCCAAGCAGGGGACGGTCCTGACCCGGTACGCGTCGATCGCTCCTGGGTCCCTGGCCAACCGCATCGCGATGATCAGCGGCCAGGCGCCGACCGCCGCGACCCTGGCCGAATGCCCCACGTACGCAGCGGTGAAGCCGGGCACGATCGCCGCGAAGACCGGGCTCGTCAAGGGCGACGGCTGCCTGTACCCGGCGAAGACCGTCACGCTCGCCGACCAGCTGACCGGTGCCGGCCTTGCCTGGAAGGCCTACTTCGAGGACATGGGGGCGGCCCCGCCCCCCGCCGACACCAGCTGCCGGCGTCCCGAGGTCGACCAGGCGGATCCGTTCGCCCTGCCGCGTCCGGGCGACGCCTACCTGACCCGCAGCGATCCGTTCGTCTACTTCCGCTCGATCACGGACTCGCCGGACTGCGGCTCGAACGTCGTCGGACTCGACCGCCTGGCGCCGGACCTCGCCAAGGCGGACCTGACGCCCGCGGTCTCATTCGTCGCACCGAACGCTTGTCATGATGGCTCGACCGTCCCGTGCGCGGCTGGCGCGGAGAGCGGCGGCGCCGCGGCCGGAGCCTGGCTGGCAACGGTCATCCCCCAGATCACCGCGTCGCCGGCCTACGCCGACGGCGGCTTGGTCGTGGTCACCTACGACGGCGCGCCCGCGACCGCGCTGGCCGACGCGACCGCGAAGTCGAAGGGCTCGGCCGTCGGCGCACTGCTCCTGTCGCCGTACGTCGCCGCCGGCACGCAGATCGATGCGGCGTATGACCACTACGCGCTGCTGAAGACGATCGAGCGCCTGTTCAGCCTGCCGGCGCTCGGCCACGCCGCCGACAGCGGCGTCCCGTCGTTCGGTGCGAAGGTCTTCGCAAACGCGCCCGTCGCCGGCTCCGACTGACCGCGGCCGGTCACAAGACCTTCACGTCGTGTCAACGCGACGGTAACGGGTCCGCGGCGTCTGGCCGGGACACTGGCGGCCGCATCCGACCGCGCATGGGCGCGGTCGCGTCATGAACCGGACGGAGGATCTCTTGAACATCGCCGCAACCTCACCGCGCCGCATCGCACTCATCGGTGCCGTGCTCGCTCTGTTCGTCGCGGGCGCGCTCGCCCTGATCGGCCAGAACTCGCCGTCGGCCCGCGCCGACGTGAACGACAACCACACCGTGTGCAAGGGCCACCTGGAGAAGGGTGATGTCAACGCGGACGACCCGACAGTCGTCGGCGTCACGTACAAGTTCGCCTGCTCGAACAAGATCACCGGCTACACGCTGTTCGTCGACGGCCACCCGGTGCAGTCGATGGAAACCGAGGTGTTCGGCCTTGACCCGGCCACCAAGGCCGTCGTCCCGGCGGACGCCTTCTCGTGCAACGGCGACCTCCCCGGCTTCGGCGTCAACTGCGTCGGCGCGTACACCGGCGGCTGGCATGTCCTCGTCGGACAGTTCGAGATCGAGGGCCCGCTCTGCGCCGAGCCGCGCGTCGACCCGATCCTGAGCGTCGTCAACGCGACGGTGACCTCAGCCGGGAAGCCGGCAACGGCGATCGCCGGCCCGTTCGACCTCGGCCGCCCGCGCGGCTGCCCGAAGTCGAAGTTCGGCGGGAAGACCAAGATCCCCGTCGAGAAGGACGAGCCGGTCATCCAGTAGCCCGCACGGCGACTCCTCCGTCCGGCCCGGGGCCGGGGTGCGCACCGCATCCCGGCCCCGACGGCGGAGGATCAGGCCGTCGCGGGGTCCTTCGCCTCCAGCGCCTCGAGCGCCGCGTAGGCCTCCTCCACCGCGCGCTTGGCCGCGGTGTGCCGGGCCGTGGACTTCGCCGTCTCGTACGGCGTCGCCCAGGCCTCCGGCGCCGCCAGCTCATCCTCGACCGTCGCGAGCTGCGCCTCGGCCGCCTCGATCGCGGCCTCCAGCTTCGCCTGCTCCTTGACCCGGTTCTTCGACGGGCCCTTCGGTGCCGCGGGCGTGCGCTGGACGGCCATGCCATCCGGGCGCCGCTCGTCGCCGCGGCCGTTGCCTCCCGCGCGAGCCGCCGGCGGCGGCGGAGGCGCCGCCGGCTTGATGCCGAGCATCTTGCGCTCCTCGCGCACCCGGGCGTACTCGGCCCAGCCGCCGACGTAGGAGTGCAGCGTGTGGTCCTCCACGGCGACCGTCCGCGTACCGACCGCGTCGAGCAGCGCGCGGTCGTGGGTCGCCAGCAGCAGCGAGCCCGGGAACGCCTGCAGCGCATCCTCCAGCGCCTCGCGGCTCTCCAGGTCCAGGTGGTTGGTCGGCTCGTCGAGGATCAGGACGTTGGAGCCCGATGACACGAGGATCGCCAGGCCCAGCCGCTTGCGCTCGCCGCCGCTGAGCCCGTCGAGCGGCTTCTCGACCTCGTCCCCGGAATAGAGGAACCGGCCGAGCAGGGCACGGGCCTCGTTCGGCGTCAGGCCGGTGCGCTTGCACGCGGCCTCCAGCACCGTGCGGGCGCCGCCGAACTCGAGCTCCTCGCCGTGCTGGCTGAGGTAGCCGACCTGGACGTTGTGCCCGGTGCGCAGCCGGCCGCCGTCGAGCTCGCGCAGGCCGGCGAGCGCGGTGATCAGCGTCGTCTTGCCCGTGCCGTTGGCACCGACGAGCGACACGTGCTCGCCGCGCTCGAGCCACAGCTCGGCGTCGTGCAGCAGCGTGCGGTCGGGGACCGCGATCACGCCGCGCTCGAGCTCGAAGATCACGCGGCCCGAGCGCTCGGGCTTCTTGAACTGGAACCCGAGCGACTTGCCGTCGGTGGGGTCGCGGGTGATGCGCTCGATCTTGTCGAGCGCCTTGACGCGCGACTGGGCCTGCTTGGCCTTCGTCGCCTTGGCGCGGAAGCGCTCGACGAAGCGCTCCATGCGCTCGATCTCCGCCTGCTGCTTGCTGATCGCCTTGCCCAGCGCCATCTCACGCGCCGCCTGCTCCTTGCGCCAGGCGTGCCAGGGGCCCTTGAAGAACCGCCCGCGGGTGGGTGGGGTCCCGTAAAGCTCCAGCACGCAGGTGCCCACGGCCTCTAGGAACCAGCGGTCGTGCGCGACCAGGATCACGGCCGCGTCGAGCCCGATCAGCGTCTCCTCGAGCCATTCGAGCGACTCGATGTCCAGGTGGTTGGTCGGCTCGTCGAGCAGCAGCAGCGCCGGGCGGGCGGCCAGCGCCCGCGCCAGCGAGGCGCGCGTCAGCTCGCCGCCGGAGAACGTCTCCAGCGGCCGGTCCAGGTCCGCGTCCACGAACCCGAGTCCGTGGATCGTCGACGTCGCGTTGTCGCGCCACATGTACCCGCCGGCGGCCTCGAACCGCGCCTGGACGCCGGCGTAGCGCTCCAGCGCCTGCTCGTCGCCGCCGGCCATCGCGGTCTCCAAACGCCCCAGCTCGGCCTCCAGCTCCAGCGGCTCCTTCAGGCCGGACAGCACGTAGTCGCGCAGCGTCAGGCCGCGCTCGCGCGGCGGGCGCTGGTCGTGCAGCGCGACGCGCATGCCCTTCTCGAAGACCAGTTCGCCGCCGTCGATCGAGGTCTCCCCCGTCAGCATCCGCAGCAGCGTCGTCTTGCCGGCGCCGTTGCGCCCGGCGATGGTCATGCGGTCCCGGCGCTCGAGCTTGAATGACACGCCGCGCAGCAGCGGCTCCCCCACCATGTCCTTGGCGAGGTCGGAGGCGAGGATGACGGCCACGACCCCATGCTAGGTCCTCGCCGGACCATGGCGGCTCGACGCAGCCAGGGCGGTTGGTACCGTCGCGCGTCATGCGATCCCTGCTCCTGCGCGCGCTCCCCCTCGCCCTCTTCGCCGCCTGCCTGACCGCCCCGGGGGCCGGCGCCGCGGGGGCGACCGTGACGATTCCCGTCGGCTCGGCTCCCGGCACCCCCGCGAAGTACAACCGGGTCTTCGTCACGAAGTTCGGGCCGGCCTCGGCCAAGAAGGTGCTCGTGCTCGTCCCGGGCACGATCGGCGGCGCGGGCGACTTCTCGCTGCTGGGCCCGGAACTCGCGGCGCGCGTCCCGGGCCTGCAGGTCTGGGCGATGGACCGTCGTGAGCAGGCGCTGGAGGACAGCTCGCGCATGCAGCAGGCACTCGACGGGACGATCCCCGTCCAGCAGGCCTTCGACTACTACCTGGGCTGGATCGCCGACCCGAAGATCACGACGCACTTCCAGCCGTTGGCCGCCAAGGACTTCACGTTCATGAAGAACTGGGGCATGAAGGTGAACATGGAGGACATCCGCCGCGTGGTCCTCAAGGCCCGGCAGGGTGGCCGCAGGGTCGTCCTCGGCGGCCACTCGCTCGGGGCCTCGTTCGCCGCCGGCTACGCCGCATGGGACTTCAACGGCCGGCCCGGGTACAAGGACATCGCCGGTGTCGTGGCGATCGACGGCGGGCTGCTCGGCAGCTTCAACGGCATCACGACGGCCGCACAGGCCAAGGCCCGCCTTGCGAAGCTCGACGTGACGGCGAAGAACCCCGACGGCCCGTGGGCCAACCTGCTCCAGCTGCCGACGTTCGCGTGGACGACGGGCGCCTTCGCCGAACTCGGCGCGCTCGCCGCGCTGAAGGCCCCCGACGAGCGCTCGGGCTTCCAGGACTTCGCCCTGCTGCCGGCCCAGTTCAAGCCGCCGGTGCCGGCGACGAACGAGGGCCTGCTCGGGTACGCGTTCGATGCGAGCACCTCGCCGAAGGCGCTGTCGCTGATCCAGGTCCGCGCGGGCAACCTGGCGGAGACGGGCGATCCGCGCCCATGGCAGAACGGGGAGGTCACGCCGATCCAGAACCTCGCCAAGGGGTTCGGCGGCGGCGCGGTGGACGGCGTCGACTGGTACTACCCGCTCCGCCTCAACGTCGACACCGACGCGGCGAGCCCGATGTCGGCGACGGCGGCCGCCCAAGTGCTCGGTCTCCGCCTCTGGCACCTGTCGAAGGTGGACATCCCCTACTACGCGTTCCAGACCTCGCTGACCGGCCCGCGCAACCGCGTCGTCAACGGCGCCAAGGCGTTTGCGCGCAAGTCCAAGGTGCCGACGGGCGGCCTCGTGATCGTCGACGGCAAGACCACGACGAGCCACCTCGACCCGCTGTTCGCCGCCCCGGCGACGAACCAGTTCCTGAAGACGGTCGTGCCGTTCCTGAAGCGCGTGCGGTAGCTACGCGAGCAGCTCCAGCACGCGGTCCACGTCGGCCTCGGTGTTGTAGACGTGGAACGACGCGCGCAGAGCTCCGGCGCGCGTCGCCGCCCGGACCTCGGTGCCGGCCAGCCTGGCGGCGGCATCGGGCACTGCGGCGCTGACGATCGCCGAGTCCGACGGCTCCAGGCCCAGACCGGCGCGCAGGCGGTTCGCGAGCGCGACATCGTGCGCGTGGATCGCATCGATCCCGATCTCCTCGAGCAACTCCAGGACGGGCGTCGTCCCGACCCACGAAAACCACGCCGGGCTGACGTCGAGCCGGCGCGCGTCGTGCGCCAGGTCCATCGGCATCCCGTAGTACGAGCCGTGGATGTCGGCCCCCGCGAACCAGCCGGCGGCCTGCGGCAGCAGGCGATCCAGCAGCGCCGGCCGCACGCTCATGAACGCCGACCCGCGCGGCGACATGAGCCACTTGTAGGCGCTGCAGGTCAGGACGTCGAACCGTGCGGCGTCGACCGGCAGCCAGCCGACGGCCTGCGTGCCGTCGCAGACGGTCAGCGCGCCGTGATGCCCGGCCGCCGCCGCGACGGCCTCCAGGTCGGCGACCTCGCCCGTCGCCGAATGTGCGGCGCTGAACGCGACGACGTCGGTGCGCGCGTCGATCGCCTCGGCCAGGTCCGCGGCCGGCACGGTCCGCACCGTGATGCCCCGGCCCTGCGCGGCGAACGGCCAGAGGTTGGAGGTGAACTCGATCTCGGGCGCCAGCACCCGGCTGCCGTCCGGGAGTGAGGCGGCGACGATGCCGACCATCGCCGAGACGACCGAGCCCGTCGCGACCCACGCGGACGGCACGCCGACCAGGCGCGCCCAGGCCTCTCGCGCGCGCTGCGTCTCGTCGCCCCAGCCCTCCCAGGACGTCCGCCCGCCGCGCCAGTCCTCGAGCGCGGCCTGCAGCGCCGTCCACGCGCGCTGCGGCGGCAGGCCGAACGAGGCGGTGTTGAGGTAGACGCCCTCGGGCGACCAGTGCTCGCCGGCATCCGCGATCGACAGCGTCATGCGCCGGGCCGGCCGCCCTGCGGGAGGCCGGCGCCTTCGCGCTGAAAGGCGATCAGCCGCTCGTTCTCGTGCGCGATCCGGCTCGCGGTGCTCTCGTACTCGTGGAACATCGCCTTCAGGCCGCGCAGGCCCTGCGGCGGGCGCTGCGCCAGCTCGGCCGCGAGCGCCAGCGCTGTCGGCTCGGCATCGGCGGCCGGGCCGGTGCGATGGAGCAGGCCGATCGCCGCCGCCTCCTCCATGCCGACGACGCGGCCGGTGTAGACCAGCTCCTTGGCGCGCGACAGGCCGATCAGCGGCACGAGCCGGGCCGGGCCGACGGGCACGCCGAGCCGCGCCCCGGCCCAGGCGAGCTTGAGGTTGTCGCCGCCGACGCGCAGGTCGCACCCGGCGACGAGCTCGGCGCCCGCGCCGACGCAGTTGCCGACGCAGACGGCGATCGTCGGCGCCGGGAAGGCGTCGAGCGCCGCATAGAGCCGCGCGAACGCCTCCATCCGGGTCACGCCGCCCGCGGCGTCGAGCGTCTCCCCCACGTCCGCGCCGGCGCAGAAGGCGTCCGTGCTCGTCGTGGACAGCACGATCACGCGGACCTCGTCATCCGCCGCCAGGCCGGTGAGCGCATCGACGAGCGCGCCGATCGTCGCCGTGTCGAGGGCGTTGCGCACCTCCGGGCGGTCGATGCGCAGGACGACGACGCCATCGGCCTCGCGCTGGAGCTGGAGTGCAGGCATGCCGTCGCGTTCTATACGATCACGAGGTCATGCGCGTCATCGCCCTGCTGCCCACCGCCGCCGCCCTGTTCCTGCTGCTCGCGCCCGTCGCGCTGGCCGACAGCTCCCAGGAGCCGCTGTCCGGCGAGGGCCTGTACGGCGTCGCCGACGACAAGGTCGTGACGAACTTCTTCTTCGGCGTGATCGTCTTCATCCCGCTGTTCGTGCTGACGATGAGCCTCATCCTCAGGTCGCTCGAGCGGCGCAAGGAGGCGCGCAAGGCGGCCACGAAGCGCGTCAAGAGCCAGTGGGGGAACGCCGGCTGGTGAGCTCGCCCGACCCCGTTCGGCTCGAACGGGTGGGTGCCGCCGCCGTCCTGACCATCGACCGTCAGGACCGCCGGAACGCCGTTGACGGTCCGACGGCGGCGCTGCTGCTCGAGGCGTTCCGCGCCTTCGAGGACGATGACGACGCGCGCGTGCTGATCGTCACGGGCGCCGGGGGCGTGAGCTTCTGCGCCGGGGCCGACCTGAAGGCGATCGCCTCGTTCGCGCCGCGGCTGGATGCGGTGGAGGGACCGTTCGGGTTCACGCGCCTGACGGCGACCAAGCCGACGATCGCCGCGATCTCCGGCTGGTGCCTGGCCGGCGGCCTCGAGCTGGCGCTGTGGTGCGACCTGCGCATCGCCACCGCCGGGTCGCACCTGGGCTTCCCCGAGCGGCGCTGGGGCGTGCCGCTGATCGACGGCGGGACACAGCGACTGCCGCGGATCGTCGGGCTCGGCCGTGCGCTGGACCTGATCCTCACCGGCCGCATCATCGACTCGGGCGAGGCGCTCGGGATGGGCCTGCTGACGCAGATTGTGCCCGAGGGCGAGCACCTGACGCGCGCGCTGCAGATCGCCGAGGGCCTGGCGGGCTTCCCGCAGAGCACGATGCTCGCCGACCGCCGCGCGGCCCTTGCCGCGCAGGGGCTCGCGCTCGACGACGGCCTCGCGCTCGAGGCGCAGGCCGGCCCCCAGGTGTTCGCCGACGCCGTCGCCGGCGCCTCGCGCTTCGCGGGCGGCGCCGGTCGCGGCGGTGAGGGCGCAGGCGTCTGAGCGCCGGCGGGGCCCCTGGTGTCCGGGACCCCAGGACGCCCGTCCAGCCGTTTGCGCGCGCCTGTCAGCATCGCCTCTGCTGCTCCGTCCCCCGAGTGTCCGCCGCCGGCACTGCCGTCGCCCGGGAGTCTCGGGCGACGGCAGCGGCACGTCCCCGATCCGCCGTGCGACGGCGCGCGCGGGCCGCACTGACAGCGGCCTTTCCCCCGCGCGCGCCGAACGGCTATAGGCTTGCCGCGCCGACCCGGAGCGGGCGGTGAATTCGGCGGGAGGAACAACGCATGGCGACGTACTTCGTCACAGGGGCGACGGGCTTCATCGGACGCAATCTGCTCGAGCGGCTGCTCGAGCGGGACGGCGACATCCACGCGCTGGTGCGCGAGGGGTCGCTCGAGCGCCTCGGCGAGATCGTCGGCCGGCTCGGCGGCGAGGGTCGCGTGCACCCGGTGGTCGGTGATCTGCAGGCACCCAAGCTCGGCGTCGACCAGGCCTGGATCGACGAGCACCGCGGCAAGGTCGACCACGTGTTCCACCTCGCGGCGATCTACGACATGGCCGCGTCCGAGGAACGCAACGAGTCGCTGAACGTCGGCGGCACGCAGGCGCTGGTCGACCTGGCGAACGACCTCAAGCCGGGGATCCTGCACCACGTCTCGTCGATCGCCGTCGCGGGCAAGCACCGCGGCCTGTTCCGCGAGGACCAGTTCGACGAGGGCCAGAAGCTCCCGTCGGCCTACCACCGCACGAAGTTCGAGTCGGAGAAGCTCGTCCGCGAGCAGGCGCAGGTGCCGTGGCGCGTGTACCGCCCCGCGATCGTCGTCGGCCACTCGCAGACCGGCGAGATGGACAAGATCGACGGCCCGTACTACTTCTTCAAGGTGCTCCAGAAGCTGCGCGATCTGCTGCCGCAGTGGGTGCCGCTCGCCGGACCGGAGATCGGCGACACGAACATCGTCCCGGTCGACTACGTCGCCGCCGCAATGGACGAGATAGCCCACCAGGATGGCCTCGACGGCCAGGCCTTCCACCTCGCCGCGCCGCAGATGATCGCCTCCGGTGACGCGCTGAA
>JBKJRO010000091.1:0-4192 GCA_046594555.1 Solirubrobacteraceae bacterium | reverse complement strand
CGACCTGCTCGTCCAGTCGTACACGCGGACGTTCGGGATGGAGACCGTGATCTGCCGCGGATCCAACAACTACGGCCCGTACCAGTACCCCGAGAAGCTGATCCCGCTGATGGTCCTGAACGCGCTGCACGGCGACCCGCTGCCGGTCTACGGCGACGGCATGCAGGTCCGTAACTGGCTCTACGTGACCGACTTCTGCGCCGGCATCGGCCATGTGCTCGCGCATGGCGCGCCCGGCGAGGTCTACAACGTCGGCGGGCCCGACGAGTGCCCGAACATCGACGTCGTGCGGCGGATCATCGAGCTGACCGGCGCCGACCCGGGCCTGCTGACGTACGTCGAGGACCGCCCGGGCCACGACCGGCGCTACTCGCTGGGGTCCGAGAAGGTCCGCGCGCTGGGCTGGGAGGCGCAGGTGCGCTTCGCGGACGGTCTGGAGCGGACGGTCGCCTGGTACCGCGACAACGCCGCCTGGTGGGAGCCGATCCGGTCGGGCGCCTACCGCGAGTACTAGGAGCGCCAGTACGGGCAGCCGCTGGGCTGAGCGGTCAGCCGGGCAGGCCGGAGATCCGCCAGCGCCCGGCAACCTTCTGCAGCGTCAGCGTCGTCGTACGGCTCTGCTTGTCGGCCGTCTTCTGCTTGACGGCCGCGGTCGCGCCGGTCGCGCCGGTCGCCAGCGTGACGGCCTTGACCGTCAGGTCCGACTGGTCGGTGTCCTTGAGCCCGTCCTTGACGGCCCGGGCGCAGCCCTTCGCAGTCGCGCGATTGGCGCGCGTGATCTTCAGCTGCAGCTCGGCCGTGATCAGGTCGGCGCAGATCTTGTGGCCGTCCTGCTTCTCGGACGCCTTCTGGTACTCCTCGACGACCTTGGCGACGTCCCGTTCGGCCCCGCTGAACTTCGACGAGGAGTCCGAATTCGACGACGCGCCGCAGCCCCCGGCGGCGAGCACGGCGACGAGCGGAGTGGCGATCGCGAGCTGGAGGCGCATGAGGGCCGGAGCGTAGTGCCTCGCAGCTGGCCGTACGATCGCGGCGTGCACGCTCAGGGCGACCAGCCGGCCGAGCGCCTGCGGCTGACGGACCTCGTCGGCGCACCGGTGGTGGATGCCGGCGGTGAGCGGGTCGGTCGCCTCACCGATGTCCTGGCCTCGCTCAGCGGCTCGCACCCGCTCGTCACCGCGCTGCTCGTTCACCCGCGCGGGTCCGCGCGCGGCGCGACGGTCCGCGTGCCGCTCGGCGTCGCCGAGGATCTCGTTCCCGGGCGCGTCGCGCTGCGCGGACCGCTCCCGGACGCCGCCGGCGAGCGGCGACCGGACGAGGTGTCGCTCGGGCGCGACGTGCTCGACGTGCAGATCGTCGACGTGGACCGCCGCCGCGTCGCTCGCGTCGGCGAGGTCCGGCTCGCCTGGACGGGTGACGGCCTGCTCGTCCTCGCCGTCGATGTCGGCTGGCGCGCGATCCTGCGGCGGCTGGGGCTGCACCGGCTGGCCGGGCGCGCCGGGCACGACGCCATCGACTGGTCCGCGCTGCACGTCGCCGCCGGGCGCGCGCACGCGCTGCAGCTGACCCAGCCCGCGGCCGCGGTCCAGCGGCTCGACCCCGCCGGCCTGGCCGAGCTGGTGGCGCGGCTGCCGCGGGCCAGCGGCGCCGCGCTGTTGCGCGAACTGCCGGCCGACCGCGCCTCGGCCGCGCTCGCCGCGGTCCACCCCGGCCTCGGCGCCGACCTCGTCGAGGCGCTGCCGCTGGACCGCGCCGCCGAGCTGCTCGGGGCGATGCCCGAGCACGAGGCCGCCGACGCCCTGCGCGAGGCCGGGGACGAGCGCCGCCACGCCGTGCTGGAGGAGCTCGACACCGCCCTCGGGGCGCGGCTGCGCGCGGCGGTCGGGACGGCGTCAGCGGGCGAGCCGCACGCACCGCGGCGCTACTGGAACGTGTTCCGCGGCCACGCCAAGCACCGGGGCCACCACCGGTGAGCCGCCGCACGCGGCTGGCCGCGGTGCTCGCCGTCATCGGGCCCGGGCTGCTCGCGGGATTGTCGGATGACGACCCGCCCGGGATCACGACCTACTCGATCCTCGGTGCGAGCCACGGCTACGAGCTGCTCTGGGTCCTGACCGCATCGACGGTCGCTCTGATCATCTTCCACGAGCTCGGCGCGCGGATGGGCATCGTCACCGGCCAGGGGCTGATCGGCCTGGTTCGCGAGCGGTACGGCGTGCGCTGGACGGCGGTCGCGCTGCTCGCGCTGCTCGGCGCCAACCTCGGCACGCTGTGCGGGCAGTTCGCCGGTATCGCCGCCGCGCTGGGACTGGCCGGCATCCCGCGCGGGATCGGCGTTCCCGCTGCGGCGCTCGGCGTGTCGCTGCTCGTGCTGCGCGGGTCGTTCCAGCGCGTCGAGCACCTGCTGCTGGGGCTCAGCTCGGTGTTCGTCGCCTACGTCATCGCCGCAGTGCTCGCGCACCCCGACTGGGGAGCCGCCGCGCGGGGACTCGTCGTCCCCACCGCCCCCGGCAGCCGCGATGCGGCCCTCGCGTCCGTCGCCGTCATCGGGACGACGCTCGCGCCCTGGGGGCTGGCCTTCATCCAGTCATACGTCGTCGACAAGCGGCTGCGCGTGAAGGACCTGCGCCTCGAGCGGCTCGACGTGATCCTCGGCGCGACGCTCACCGGCGTGGTCGGCGCGTTCGTCGTCATCGCCTGCGCGGCGACGCTCAACGTCCGGGGCGTCGAGATCAACGACGCCCGCGACGCGGCCCAGGCGCTGAAGCCGCTGGCGGGATCGCTCGCGGCGAGCCTGTTCGGCGTCGGGCTGCTCGGCGCCGGGCTGCTCGCCGCCTCGGTCCTGCCGCTGTCCACCGCCTACTCGGTGACCGACGCCGCCGGCGCCGAGGCACAGCTCGACGACAAGCCCGGCGAAGCCCGCCTCTTCTACGTCAGCTTCATCGGGATCGTCGTCGTGGCGGTGGTCATCGTCTGCATCCCGGGCGCGCCACTGATCCCGATCCTGTTCCTCAGCCAGGCGCTGAACGCCGTCCTGCTGATCCCGCTGATCATCTTCATGCGCGCGCTCGCACGCGACCGCTCGGTGATGGGCGAGTTCGTCCTCGGGCGATCCGGGTCGATCGCGACCGCGGCGACGATCGTGCTGATCAGCGCCAGCGTCCTCGCGACGTTCGTGCTGACCGTCCTGTGATCCGCCGGTACGCTCGCGGGGCGATGCCGCTCGCCGCCTTCAGCCCTCCCGTGCGCGACTGGTTCACGCGCGCGTTTGCGGCGCCGACGCCCGCCCAGGAGCAGGCCTGGCCGGCGATCGCGGGCGGGGACCACGTGCTGATCAGCGCGCCGACGGGGTCCGGCAAGACGCTCGCGGCGTTCCTGTGGGCGATCGACCGGCTGGCCTTCCGGGTGACGTCCGGTGGTGCCGCGGACGCGGCGCCACCGCAGCCACTCGGAGTCCGCCTCGTCTACGTGTCGCCGCTGAAGGCGCTGGCCTACGACGTCGAGCGCAACCTCATGGCCCCGCTGCGGGGGATCGGCTCCGACCTGACCGTCGGCGTGCGGACGGGCGACACGCCCCAGCGCGACCGCGCGGCGATGCGCCGGCGTCCGCCGGACATCCTCATCACGACGCCCGAGTCGCTGTACCTCATGCTGACCAGCGGCGCCCGCGACATCCTGACCGGCGTCGAGGCGGTGATCGTGGACGAGATCCACGCCGTCGCCGCGACCAAGCGCGGCTCGCACCTGGCGCTGACGCTCGAACGGCTCGCGGCGTTGCAGGCCGACGGCCGCGACCCGCAGCGCATCGGCCTGTCGGCGACGCAGAACCCGCTCGAGGAGGTCGGCCGCTTCCTGGTCGGGCCGCGGCGCACGTGCCACATCGTCGATGCCGGCGTGCGCAAGCCGCTGGACCTGAAGATCCACGTGCCCGTGGACTCGATGGTGGAGCCCGAGCAGGCCGAGACCTACGCCGAGATCGGCCACGTGCAGGGCGGCGAGGCGACGCGGCGCTCGATCTGGCCCGCGATCTACCCCGAGATCCTGCGCCTCGTCCGCGAGCACACCTCGACGATCATCTTCGTCAACAACCGCCGCGGCGCCGAGCGCCTCGCGCTGCGCCTGAACGAGCTGGCGAACGCCGGTGCCGCCGGCGACGCGGCCTTCACCGAGATCGCCCGCGCCCACCACGGCT
>JBKJRO010000036.1:0-5239 GCA_046594555.1 Solirubrobacteraceae bacterium | reverse complement strand
GACCGCTCCGCGGTGCAGCGAGGGCGCGAGCGCGTCGTTCAGCTGGCGCGGCGCGAGATCTGACCGGGCCGCTGCAGGGACGCTAACTGAGCCCGAAGCCGACGCGGTGCTCGGCGCTCTCGGTGCGCACGTAGACGACCTGCGCGAGGTTGATGCGGACGCTGCCATCAACGTCGTCGGCCTCGTACCACTCCCCCTTGGGCAGCGCCGTGAGCAGCGCCGAGACGTCCTTGTCGGTGAGCTTGAGCGCCAGCGCTCCGCCGCCATGGAAGCCGAGCGACACGCCCTGGCGCACGTCCTTGTCCTTCGCCTTCTCAGCCATCGGTGGGGCTCCTCTGGGAATGTTCGGGATGGCCCACTAGTGGCCTCTCGCGGGCTCGACGATCTCTGTGAGCACGGCGCCCGTGCTCCGGGGGTGGCAGAACGCTACGCGGGAGCCGCGGATACCGGTCCGCGGCTGCTGGTCGATCAGCTCGACCCCCGCGGCGCGCAGCCGTGTGAGCTCGGAATCGATGTCAGCCACCTGGTAGGCGACGTGATGGATCCCGGGCCCGCGCTTTGCGAGGTACTTGCCCACGGGGGTCTGGGGGCCGAGCGGCTGGAGCAGCTCGACATGGTTCTCACCGACGTCGAGCAGCACCGCCTCGACACCCTGCTCGGTGACCACCTCGCGATGGACGAGCTTCATGTCGTAGGCCTGCTCGTAGAGCACCAGCGCCTCGTCGATCGACTCGACGGCGACTCCGATGTGATCTATGCGCGCGAACATGCGCGCCGCAGTCTACGAGGGCGAGATCAATCGTCGCTCCCGGGGTCCGGCCCCGGGTCGACGGCCACGCGGCGCAGCGGCGCCGGTCCACTGGGACGGCGGTCTATTCGAGGAACGCCTTCCATGATCGTGTCGATCTCAGGACGCTCCAGGACCTCGCGCTCCAACAGCGCCTGGGCGATCTCCTCGAGCTTCTCGCGGTGCGAGTCGATCAGCTCGAAGGCATGGCGATGGGCCTCGAACGCGAGCGACTGCTGCTCCTCGTCGCGGATCCGCCTTGTGATGTCGGACAGCATGCCCGGGTCCATCAGCGCCCGCGTCGTGTTGTCGGAGGTGCCCATCCCGTAGACGTGGACCATCGCGTTGGTGATCTCGGCGACGCGCTGGAGGTCATTCGCAGCGCCGGTCGTCACCTCACCGAAGATGATCTGCTCTGCGACGCGCCCGCCGAGCAGGACCGCCATCTGGTCGACGAGCTCATCGCGGGTCTTCAGGTAGCTGTCCTCGTCGGGCAGGTTCATGACGTAGCCGAGCGCCTGGCCGCGCGGGACGATCGAGATCTTGTGCACGCGGTCCGCCGTCATCAGCAGCTCGCGGCAGAGCGCGTGGCCGGCCTCGTGGTAGGCGACGATCGTGCGCTCGTGGTCGTTGAGCGTCGTCGAGGACTGCACGCCGGCGATGACCCGCTCGAGCGCCTGGTCGAAGTCGCTGCCGGTGATGGCGACGCCCTTGCGACGCGCACAGCAGATCGCGGCCTCGTTGCAGATGTTGGCCAGGTCGGCGCCCGTCAGGCCGCTCGTCTGCTGGGCGATCAGGCCGAGGTCGGTGTCCGGGTGCAGCGGCTTGCCCTTGGTGTGGACCTCGAGCACCTTCCTGCGGCCGCCGACATCCGGCGGGGAGACGAAGACCTGGCGGTCGAAGCGGCCCGGGCGCAGCAGCGCGGGGTCGAGCTTCTCGAGCACGTTCGACGCCGCCATCACGACGACCTGGGCCGAGGTGTTGAAGCCGTCCATCTCGACCAGCAGCTGGTTCAGCGTCTGCTCGCGCTCGGAGTTGTTGTCGGAGCCGCGCCGGGCGCCGACGGCGTCGAGCTCATCGATGAAGATGACCGACGGCTCGTGCTTGCGCGCCTCGTCGAACAGGCGCCGGATGCGCGCGGCGCCGAGGCCGGCGAACATCTCGACGAACGACGACGCGGACTGCGAGAAGAACTGGGCGCCGGACTCGTGCGCGACCGCCTTGGCGAGCAGGGTCTTGCCGGTGCCCGGCGGACCGTGCAGCAGCACGCCCTGCGGCACGCGGGCGCCGAGCTTGGCGAACGGCGTCGGATCGCGAAGGAACTCGACGACCTCGATCAGCTCGGCCTTGGCCTCGTCGACGCCGGCGATGTCCTCCCAGCCGACATCGAGCGAGCTCTGCGGCTTGAGCTGCATCGGCTTGGTCTTCGGCATGAGCTTCATGCTCCGCATCAGCACGACGACCAGCGCGAGCATGAAGAAGACCCCGACCACCGGGCTCCACTCGGTTGCCGTCGTCTTGATCTGCTCGATCAGCGACGGCTCGGGGATCACGGGCGCGAGCTGTGCCGTCGTGAAGGCATCCACGATCGCCTTGAGGCCGTTCGCGATCTCGGTCTTGGTCTGGGTGAGCTGGTCCGTCGAGACGGAGGTCGCTGCGGCGAGAAGCGATGACATCCCGTGCAGTATCGGCACCCGGCGCCGATTCTGCACCATTTTCTCGGCGAATCAGCCCAGAAGGTCGACCGCGACGTCGCGGAAGAACGCCGCGGCGAACCCGAGATCGCGCACGTCGATCCGCTCGTCGGGCGCGTGGACGAGCGGCCAGGACTCATAGAGGGAGGTGTGGCGCATCGGGAAGAACCCATACGCCACGCACTCCGGGAACGCATCGCGCCACGTCCGCGAGTCCGTGAACGCGGGGAGCATCGACGGCACGACGCGGCCTTCGGGGTCCTCGCGCGCGATCCACGCACGGATCGACGTCATCAGCGGCGTGTCCACGGGCGATCCGTTGCCGACGACGCGTTCGGTGAACGTGACCTCATAGCCGCCGTCGCCGAGCACCTCGGCGATCCGGCGGCGGACGACGTCCTCGCCGAGTCCCGGCGGCGTGCGGCAGTCCACCTGCAGCGCCGCCCGCGAGGGGATGACGTTGATCTTGTCGGAGGCCGTGACCATCGTCGGCGCGAGCGTCACCCCGAGCATCGGATCGACGAACAGCGCCAGGAACGGGTCGCGCTCGCGCAGGTCGGCGAGCGCGCGAACGGGATCGGCGTCCAGGCCGAGCTCGGCGAGCAGGCGCAGCGGCGCCTCGGTCGGGTCCGGGTCCGGCTGGCTGTCGGCCATCGCCTGCAGCAGCGGCGCCAGCTTGAGCAGCGCGTTGTCGCCGATCCGCGGATTGCTCGCGTGCCCGGCGGTGCCGCTCGTCGACAGGGTGAAGCGGAAGACGCCCTTCTCGGCGACGCAGACGCCGTAGACGCGCCCCCCGTCGAACGGGATCATCGCGCCGCCGCCCTCGTTGAGCAGGTAGTCGCAGCGGACGAGTTCGGGATGGGTCTCGGTGAGCCACATCGCACCCTGCGCCCCGCCGACCTCCTCGTCGACGACGACGACGATCAGCAGGTCGCCCCGGGCGGGGCGCCAGCCGCTGCGGGCCAGCGCTATCCCGGCGGCGACCTCGGCCGCCGTCTGCGACTTCATGTCCAGCGCTCCACGGCCCCAGACCACCCCGTCCACGAGGTCGCCGGACCACGGGTCGTGCTGCCACTCGTGCGGCTGGGCGAGCACGGTGTCGACGTGCGACAGCAGGCACAGCGTCGGCCCGTCGGCCTTCCCGCGCAGCCGCGCGACGAGGTTCGGCCGTTCCGGCGTGCTGCCCGCCAGCGTCACCTCGAAGCCGGCGCCCTGCAGGTCGGCGGCGAGCTCCTCCTGGGCGACGCGCTCGTTCCCGGGCGGGTTGACGGTGTTGTGCCGGATCAGGCGCTGCAGCAGCGCGGTGGCGTCGGCCTGGAGGTCGCTCATGGTCGCTCGTCTCGCGGGATCAGTAGAGGCGGGTGGCGTAGCTGTGGTCCAGGTCGCCCTGGAGGTCCTGCGTCGTGCGGTCCGTCTGACCGGTGTGATCCCGCAGGATCCGCGCGGCCGACGGCAGATCCTCCCGCGCGGGCCACGTGTCGGGCTTCCACAGCCCCGAGCGGATGAACGCCTTGGCGCAGTGGAGGAAGACCTCGCGCGCCTCGACGACGAGCACCAGCGTGGGAACCCGGCCGTCGTGCGCGAGGGCCTCGAGCAGCGCCGGGTCGCGGGTCAGCTCGGCGGGGCCGTTGACGCGCAGCGTCTCGCCGAGCCCGGGGATCAGGAACAGCAGCCCGGCATGCGGATTGACGACGATGTTGCGCAGCGAGTCGGTCCGGTTGTTGCCCTTCGCGTCCGGGAGCGCGACGTGGTGGTCGTCGAGCACGCGGGCGAAGCCGGCGACGCCGCCACGGGGCGTGACGTCGCAGCGCCCGGACGCGTCGGACGTGGCGAGCAGCGTGAACGGCGAGCGCCCGACGAAGTCGCGGCAGTGGTCGTCGAGCTGGGCGATCTCCTTGCGCGCGGCGTTCGGCGTCGGCGCGCCGTACAGCTCGCCGAGCTCGTCGAGCGTCGTCACGGCCGCCGTCGGATCCCCGGTCATGGGAGTGAGTCTCCCACGCCAGGGATACTGCGCTGCGTGGACCAGTTGTTCGACAGCGCCGCCGAGCCGTCCCGGGAGCGCCCGCCCGCCGCCGGCGCGCCACTCGCCGCTCGCGTGCGGCCGCGCACGCTCGCCGACGTCGTCGGGCAGGAGCACGTGCTCGCGGAGGGGTCGGCGCTGCGCACCGCGATCGAGCAGGGCCGCCCGCACTCGATGGTGCTGCACGGGCCGCCAGGGACGGGCAAGACGACGCTCGCGCGGCTCGTCGCGCGGCAGGCCCACGCGACCTTCGAGGAGCTGAGTGCCGTCGAGGCGGGCCGCGCCGAGGTGCGCGCCGTGCTCGAGCGCGCCTCGCACCGCAGCAAGATCTCGGGCGAGGTGACGGTGCTCTTCCTCGACGAGATCCACCGCTTCAACAAGGCCCAGCAGGATGTCCTGCTCCCCGCCGTCGAGGACGGCCTGATCACGCTGATCGGCGCGACGACCGAGAACCCGTACTTCGAGGTCAATCCCGCGCTGCTGTCGCGCACGCAGGTCTACGAGCTGCGCGCGCTGACGCCCGCGGACCTGCACGTGCTGCTGACGCGGGCGCTGACCGGCGTCGAGGATGCGCCGGCCGTCGATCCCGACGCGCTGAGCTTCCTCGCCGAGCGCAGCGGCGGCGACGCCCGCACGGCGCTGCAGGCGCTGGAGCTGGCCTGCGCCACGGCCGGGCCGGGCGGGACGGTCACGCTCGACGGGGCGCAGGACGCGCTGCAGCGCCGGGCGCTGCGATTC
>JBKJRO010000034.1:0-8714 GCA_046594555.1 Solirubrobacteraceae bacterium | reverse complement strand
CCGAGCACGTCGTCGGCGCGTAGCCCGGCGAACGCACCATAGACGTCCAGGCCGTCGTAGCCGTGCTTCTCGACGACCTTCGAGCGCCCGCCGCGCAGGATCTCGACGGCGCGGGTGCGGCCGACGGGCGGCTCGGCGCTGCGCACGACGCCGATGATCGCGTCGTCCAGCTCACCGACGTCCAGGGGCTCGCGGCTCGCGCGTGGCGCGCCGCCGCCGGACCGCCTGCCCCCGCGCGGATCGACGCGGGCCGCTGTCACGTCGGCGATCAGCTCGGGGGCGCAGACGTCGCAGCACGGCACGTGCGGGTGCGGCGCCGCCGGGTCCCCGAAGTGCCGCAGCACGGTCGCGCGGCGGCAGACGGGCTCCTCGGCAAACGCCCAGACGGCGCGGTACTGACGCCAGCGCGCGCGGGTGGCGTCGGCGGCCGACGAGCGGCAGGCTGCCCGGGCGCGCCCGTCGAACGGCGCCTCGATCCGCCCCCGCACGCGGTCCACCGGCGCCGGCGCCGGACGCAGGACCCCGGCGCGCGCCAGGTGGCCGACGATCGCGCGCACGCGCTCGGGCTCGTCGTCCAGCGACCGGGCGTCCACGTCCACGATGCCGTCCACGGCGGCGCCGACGAGCCGGGCGGCGATCCGGTCGACGTCCTCGTCGCGCACCTCGGCGCGCTCGATGAAGAACACGTGCAGACCCTTGTCGCGCGCCTGCGCCAGGAGCAGCGCCCGCGCGGGAGCGCCGTCGCGCCCGGCGCGGCCGGCCTCCTGGTACCAGGCCTCGACCGACTGCGGGACGCTGACGTGCACGACGCTGCGCACGTCGGCCTTGTCGATGCCCATGCCGAACGCGTTCGTCGCCACCACCACGCCGACGCGGCCGTCCATGAACCGCCGCTGGACGTCGGCGCGGTGCTCACGGTCCAGGCCCGCGTGATAGGCGACGACGTCGATGCCCAGGTCGGCCGCCAGCTCGCCGGCGACCTGCTCCGTCTGCGCGCGCGTCCCGGCGTAGACGATCGCCGGCCGTGAGCCCGGCTCGCGCAGCGCCGCCGCGAGCTGCGAGCGCGTGTCGGCCGCCGACCGCGACGGCGCGACCGCGAAGCTCAGGTTGGGCCGGTCGAACCCGGTCGTCACGGTGACGGGATCGCGCAGGCCCAGCCGCCGCTCGATGTCGGCGGCGACCTGCGGCGTCGCGGTCGCCGTCGAGGCGACGATCGCCGCGGCGCCGAGCCAGCGCGCCGCGTCCCCCAGGCGGAAGTAGTCCGGGCGGAAGTCGTGCCCCCACTGCGACACGCAGTGCGCCTCGTCCACCACGAACAGGCCGATCGGCAGGTCCTTGATCGCCTGCAGGAACCCGGGCGAGGAGAAGCGCTCGGGTGCGACGTAGAGCAGCCGCAGCGAGCCGTCGCGGGCCCGGTCGAGCACGGCCCGGTTGGTGTCCTGGTCCTGCTGGGCGTTGATCAGCGCGACCGCCGGGCCGACGCGGCGCTGCAGCGACTCGACCTGGTCCTGCATCAGCGAGACGAGCGGCGAGACGACGATCGACAGGTCCTCGCGCAGCAGCGCGGGCAGCTGGTAGCAGAGCGACTTCCCGGCGCCCGTGGGCATCACGACGAGCACGTCGTGGGCGCCACTCGGGTCCAGCGCGGCCTGCACCGCCTCGGCCTGGCCGGGCCGGTAGTCGTCGAAACCGAAGATCTCGCGGAGCGCCGCGCGGGGGTCGGGCATTGCGGCGGCTGACGGTAGCGGCGCAGGCGGCTCGATCCATCGGTGGCACGGCGTACGGTGTGGCACGTCACGACCCCGCTCGATTCCGATGCGCCCCCGTCAAGCCTCCCGCTGGATCGCCGCCTTGCTCGTGCTCGCGCTCGCGCTCGCCGTGCCGGCCGCGGCGACGCTCCCGCACCCGCGCTCGAAGACGATCGTGCCCGGCCGCTCGATCGGCGGTGTGCAGATCGGACAGACGTCGGCCGGCGCGCGTGCCGCCTGGGGGCCGGGCGAGACCTGCATCAACAAGGTCAGCGGTGAGTGCAGCTGGATCACGATCCAAGACGGTGTCGCGAGCTTCACGCTGCGCGCCGGCCGGGTCGTGGACGTCGCGATCTCCGCCGGGTCGAGCGGAGCCGGTTACGCGTTCGGCGGTCCGCTGCGGTCGCTGCGCACGCGGCGGGGCATCGGGATCGGGTCGCGTGTCGCCGACGTGCGGCTCGCCTACCCGAGCGTGCGACGCACCGAGCGCGAACTGCTGCTCGTCGCCGACCACCGCGTGACGAGCTTCACGATCGCCGACGGCCGCGTCGCCGGCGTCACGGTCCGGCGCGCCAAGCGGCCGGGCTGACCGATCACGCGGACCGCCGTTCGAGCATGCGCATGCTCCCCAGCCCGCGGTACCCCAGGCGTGCATACAGCGGCTCGCCCATCGCTGAGGCCTCGAGCGTCGTCGAGGTGCACCCGCGCTCGCGCGCGCCGCGCAGCGCGTGGCGGATCAGCGCCGCGCCCAGGCCGCGGCCGCGCGCCTCGGGAACGGTCGCGACGAACGCCAGCTCGGAGTCCCCCTGCCCCGCCTCGATCGTCGCCAGGCCGGCGACGGCCTCGCCCCCGAGCCGGGCGATGTGGAGATGCAGGCACGGGTCGCCCATGCCGGCCAGGATCGGGGCGAACGTGCCCGGTGGCAGCCCGTAGGCGCGGTCGTTGAGGTCCCCGAACACCGCCCAGCTGGGCGCGGGGTCCAGGTCGAGCTCCCCGGCGGCAGCGAGGTCGACCTCCTCCATCCGGGCGACCATCACCGCGGGCGTGCCGTCGATCGCGTGTCCGCGGGCCTGCAGCCCGGCCGCCAGGCCCTCGTCGCCGGGGACGACCCACACCGTCCATGCCCGCACGCCCGCGTCGTCGTACAGCGCGGTCAGCTCGTCGTGCGCGTCGAGCACGGCGCCCGCGTCGGTGTAGACGACGGAGTTGGGCAGCGACCGGTCCGGGCACCCCGGCACGACCGTGGCCTGGACACCCGGCCGCACCTCGCGCCAGAACGATCCCGCCGCCGCCGTCCCGATGGCGCGGTAGCCCGCCATCTGGCTCTGGCGGCGGCGCTCGATGAGCGTCGCGTCGTCCATCACTGCGACCGTACACCCGCCGGTTGTGCGGTGCCAGCAGGCGAGCACGCCGGCCGGCCTTGGCTGGGGCTCAGGCGGGTGCGAGCGGCAGCGTGCGCTCGAAGGCGAACTTGCCCTGCGCCTCGGTCGTGCCGTCGAGCGGGTAGTCGCCCGAGAAGCAGGCGTCGCAGTGCTTCTCGCGCGTCCCGCTGACGGCCTCGTACACGCCGTCGAGCGACAGGTACGCGAGCGAGTCGGCGCCGAGTTCGGCTGCGATCTCCTCGACCGACCGCTCATGGGCGATCATCTCGGCGCTCGTCGACATGTCGATGCCGTAGTAGCAGGGGTTGCGGATCGGCGGCGAGCTGATCCGCAGGTGCACCTCGAGCGCGCCGGCGTCGCGCAGCATCTGGATGATCTGGCGCGTCGTGTTGCCGCGCACGATCGAGTCGTCGACGACGACGAGCCGCCCACCGCCGACGATCTCCGGCAGCGGGTTGAACTTCAGGCGCAGGCCGTGCTTGCGCAGCTCCTGGCCGGGCTGGATGAACGTGCGCCCGACGTAGCGGTTCTTGACGAACCCGTCGTCCTGGCGCAGGCCGCTGCCGCGCGCGAAGCCGCGAGCGGCCGGGTTGCCCGAGTCGGGCACGGCGATCACGAGGTCGGCCGTGGGCGCCGGCGACTCGCGGGCGAGGATCTCGCCCATGCGCCCGCGCGCGGCCTGCAGCACCGTGCCGTGCATGCGCGAGTCGGGGCGCGCGAAGTAGATGTACTCGAAGACGCAGAAGGCGCTGCGCGAGCCCTCGACGATCCGGTGCGACGTGACGCCGCGCTCGTCGAGCACGACGAGCTCGCCGGGCGCGACGTCGCGGACCAGCTCGGCGCCGATGATGTCCAGCGCGCACGACTCGCTGGCGACACAGAAGCGGTCATCGAGCTTGCCCAGGACGAGCGGCCGCACGCCGGCCGGATCGCGGAACGCGAGGACCTTGTCCTTCGTCATGACGACGGTGGAGAACGCGCCCTGCAGCTGCGGGAGCACGTCGATGATGGCGTCCTCGATCGTGTCGGCCGGATGGGTCGACAGCAGTGCGGCGATGATCTCCGAGTCGGACGTCGAGGTGAACGACACGCCCTGCTCGCGCATCGCTGCGTGGAGGTCGACGGCGTTGATCAGGTTGCCGTTGTGGGCGAGCGCGAGCTCGCGGCGGTTGCCGCCGCTGCCGTTGGAGCGATGGACGGGCTGCGAGTTCTCCCACTCGTTCGACCCGGTCGTCGAGTAGCGCGTATGACCGATCGCGAGCTCGCCGCCGAGCGCGCGCAGGTCGTGCTCCTTGAAGACCTGGCTCACCAGGCCCAGCGCGCGCTGGGTGATGATGTAGCCGCCCTTGTCGGCGGCGGCGATGCCGGCCGACTCCTGGCCCCGGTGCTGGAGCGCGTAGAGCGCGAAGTACGCGAGGCGCGAGACGTCCCGGCCGGGAGCGTAGATCCCGAAGACGCCGCACTCGTCGCGAGGGCCGTCACGCTGATCGAGCATGGGCAAGTGCCGCATTTCAGAGGCCTCCGCGGAGGAATCCGCGCGAGAAGTCGAGAGTAGCAGCGGGAACGGCGCGGGTCATTCCGCTCCACGGCCGCGGGCTCACGGATCTGAGCACGCCCTGGCGTGCATGGATCCGGTCTCGCGGCGGGCCGCTCCCGTCTAGGGGAAGAAGCGCGCCAGTGCGCTGTGCGCCGCGTGCAGCTCGTCGAGTGGCACCGCGATGGTCTCGCCGGCGATCGTCAGCGACAGCGCGTCGCCGCCGACGGCGCCGAAGACGTCCAGGTCGATGCCGCGCTCGGCGAGCTGGCGGACCGCCTCGGCGTGGCCGGAGACGACGAACCCGCCGGGACCCTCACCGAAGAGGTGCGTCCACGGGTCGTCGCTGTCCCCGACGTCGAGCGTCGCGCCGAGCCCGCCGCCCAGGCAGCACTCCGCGACGGCGACGGCGAAGCCGCCCTCGGCGATGTCGTGAGCGCTGGACAGCAGGCCGTCCCGCACCGCATGGCGGATCACGTCCTGCGCCTCGCGGACCTTGGCGATGTCCACCGCGGGCAGCCCGTCGGGCAGCGCCTCGCCGCGCAGCTTCGCCAGCTCGCTCGCCGCCAGCGACGGCTGGAAGTGTCCTGCGATCGCGACGACGTCGCCCTCCTGCTGGAAGGCCAGCCGGCCGGCGCGCTCGTGATCGGGCATCGAGCCGACCATGCCGATGACGGGCGTCGGGTAGATCGGCCCGGCGCTCGCGCCCTCGTTGTAGAGCGAGACGTTGCCGCCGACGATCGGCGCCTCCAGCGCCCGGCAGGCGTCACCCAGGCCGCGCACGGCCTCGGTCAGCTGCCACGCGATGTGCGGCTTCTCGGGGTTGCCGAAGTTCAGGTTGTTCGTCGTGCCGAGCGGCTCGGCACCGGCGCAGGCCAGGTTCGACGCGCACTCCAGGACGACGCCGACGGTGCCCCAGTATGGGTCCGCGGCGACGCGGCGGCCGTTGCCGTCGATCGACGCCGCCAGGGCGCCGCCGCCGGGCAGCACGAGCACCGCGGCGTCGCACTCCTCCGGCCGGCGCGCGGTGCGCGACTGGACGATCGAGTCGTAGCGCTCGAACAGCGGGCGGCGCGAGGCGATGTTCGGGGCGCCCACCAGGGCGAGCAGCGCCTCGCGCCGCGTCGCGCCTGCGGGCAGCGTCGCGGTCGGCGCGGCGTAGATCGGCGCGTCCGGCTTGGCCGGGTCCAGGTCGTACAGCGGGCAGTCGTCGACGAGCGCGGCGACGGGCATGTCGCCGACGACCTCGCCGCCGCACAGCACGCGGAAGCGCCCGCCCTCGGTGACCTCGCCGATCGCGGTGCCGTGGACCTCCCAGCGCTCGCAGACGGCGAGCACCTCGGCCACGCGCTCGGGCGCGACCACGGCGAGCATCCGCTCCTGCGACTCGGAGACCATGATCTCGAACGGCTCCATGCCCGGCTCGCGCAGCGGCACGAGCGACACGTCGAGATCCATCCCGACCTCGCCCTTGGAGGCCATCTCGGAGGCCGACGAGGTCAGGCCCGCGGCGCCGAGGTCCTGCAGCGCGACGAGCAGGCCGCGCTCCAGCAGCTCCAGCGAGCACTCGAGCAGCTTCTTCTCCTCGAACGGGTCCCCGACCTGGACCGTGGGGCGCTTGTCCTCATCCGCGTCGCCGAGCTCGGCCGACGCCAGGACCGACGCGCCGCCGATGCCGTCGCGGCCGGTCGAGGCGCCGTAGAGGACGACGACGTTGCCCGGTCCCGTGGCGGCGCTGCGGATCATCTTGTCGGCGTCGGCGAGGCCGAGCGCCATCGCGTTGACCAGGCAGTTCTGCTCGTACGGGCCCTCGAAGTAGACGTCGCCGCCGACCGTCGGGACGCCGATCGAGTTGCCGTAGTGGCCGATGCCTCCCACGGCGTGCTCGAGCAGGTAGCGCGAGCGCTCGCTGTCCTGCACCTCGCCGAAGCGCAGCGCGTCGAGGATCGCGATCGGCCGCGCGCCGAGGGCGAAGATGTCGCGCAGGATCCCGCCGACGCCGGTGGCCGCCCCCTGGAACGGCTCCACGGCGCTCGGATGGTTGTGCGACTCGACCTTGAACGCGCAGACGAGGCCGTTGCCGACAGCGACCGCGCCCGCGTTCTCGCCCGGGCCCAGCACCACGGCCGGGCCTTCGGTCGGCAGCGTGCGCAGAAGCTTCTTGGAGTGCTTGTAGGCGCAGTGCTCGCTCCACAGCAGCGAGTACATCGCCAGCTCGACCTGGTTGGGTGGCCCACCCTGCTTCTCGCAGCACAGGTCGTACTCCGCGCGCGTGAGTCCCAGCGCGAGCGCGTCCTCGATCGTGGGCAGCACCTGCTCAGGCATGGACGCCCTCGATCGCCAGGCGCATCGACGCGAAGATCCGCAGGCCGTCGGTCGATCCGGTGAACGCGTCGACCGCGTGCTCGGGGTGCGGCATCAGGCCGAAGACGTTGCCCGCCTCGTTCCCGACGCCGGCGATGTCGCGGGCCGAGCCGTTGAAGTTCTGCCCCGGGGCGTAGCGCAGGACGACCTGCCCGTTCGCCTCCAGCGCGTCGAGCTGGTCGTCCGGCGCCCAGTAGCGCCCGGACTGGTGCTTGGCCGGGATGTTCAGCAGCTCGCCCGGCTCGCAGGCACGTGTGAAGTGCGTGTCGCCGCTGACGACCTCGAGATCGACCTGGCGGAAGGTGAAGTGCAGGTTGGCGTTCGGGAGCAGCGCGCCCGGGAGCAGGCCCGCCTCGCAGAGCACCTGGAAGCCGTTGCAGATGCCGAGGACCATGCCGCCGTCGCGGGCGAATGCGATCACCGATTCCATCACCGGCGAGAAGCGCGCGATCGCGCCGGCGCGCAGGTAGTCGCCGTAGGAGAAGCCGCCGGGAACGATGACGGCGTCCACGCCGCGCAGGTCGCGGTCGCCGTGCCAGAGCAGCTCGGCGTCACCGACCTTCGCCGCCGCGAGCTGCGCGTCGACCTCGTCGCAGCTGCCCGGGAAGCGCAGGATGCCGAACCGCATCAGAGGTACTGGATCTCGTAGTCCTCGACGAGCGGGTTCGCCAGCAGGCGGCGACACATCTCGTCCAGCTGCGAGGCGTCGGCGACATCGAGTTCGACGAGCCGGCCGACGTGCACGTCGGAGGCGCCGGCGAAGCCCAGGGCGGGGAGGGCGCGCTCGACGGCGACCCCCTGCGGGTCGAGGATGCCCGCCTTCGGGCGGATCAGGACGCGGGCGCGCATCTCGGTCAGGCCTCCTTGGCGGTTGTTGAGAGCTCTTCGAGCCAGTCGGCGAACGACGCGCCGGTGATGCGCTCATAGGCCTCGATGTAGCGGGCGCGGGTCCCGGCGACGACGTCGTCCGGGATCGCCGGGGCCGGCGGCGACTTGTCCCAGCCGCTCTGCGCGGCCCAGTCGCGCACGTACTGCTTGTCGAAGCTCGGCTGGCCGTGACCGACCTCGTACCCGTCGGCGGGCCAGTAGCGCGAGGAGTCGGGCGTCAGGACCTCGTCGCCGACGGTCAGGACGTCGTCGTCGTCCAGGCCGAACTCGAACTTCGTGTCGGCCAGGATCACGCCGCGCTCGCGCGCGTGGGCGGCGGCGAAGGCGTACAGGTCGAGCGACGCCCGGCGGACGCGCTCCATCAGGTCGCGGTCGCCGACCAGCTCCGCGGCGCGATCGAAGTCGATCGTCTCGTCGTGGCCGACGTCGGCCTTCGTGGAGGGCGTGAAGATCGGCTCGGGGAGCTTCTCGGAGTCGCGCAGGCCCGCGGGCAGTTCGATCCCGGCGACGGCGCCGGTCGCCTGGTAGTCCTTCCAGCCCGAGCCTGTGAGATACCCGCGCACGACGCACTCGACGGGCAGCATGTCGAGCTTCATGACGTTCAGCGCGCGGCCGCGCGCCTCGGCGGGGACGTCCTCGGTGACCGAGACGAGGTGGTGGGGGACGACGTCGCCGGTGAGTTCGAACCAGAACACCGACAGGCCGGCGAGGACCTTGCCCTTGTCGGGGATCGGCGTCGGGTGGACGACGTCGTAGGTCGAGATCCGGTCGCTGGCGACCATCAGCAGGCGGTCGCCG
>JBKJRO010000013.1:0-2739 GCA_046594555.1 Solirubrobacteraceae bacterium | reverse complement strand
TCATCGCATGCGGTTCTGCCGCAGCGGCCGATGAGGGCCCGGGCGGCCCGCCCGGAGCGCCGGCGCAGTGCCATCCGCCGGGCTCTGACGCTCTGGCGACATTCCCGCACGCTGGCGCAGGCGGGAGCCCTGTCACCGCAAGCGTCCCACCTAGATGCTCGCATGCAGCACTCAGCTGGGACGGTCCACCGGCCGCTGCGCCGCAGGCGACCTTGCCGGACGCTGGCACGCGCGGGTGTTCCATTGCCCGCCTTGGAATCGCATGCAGTTCGGTGCGTAGAGCGACCGTTTCTGCATGCGATCTGCACTCGACGCTCGCCGGCGGGCGCCGGCTCCTGCCGCGTGACGCGTCGCGAGCACGACCACCGACTCGCCGGGCTTGCAGACCCGTCAGCCCGCCGCGAGCCGCGTCACCAGGTCCCCGCCCTCGCGGTTGACGCGCGAGCGCGGGACGACGAGGTCGAAGCCTGCCGCCAGTGCGGCGGCGCGCACGTCGGGCTCGACGTGGGCGAAGAACCCGAGCGTCTTCGCCCCGCCGAGGTCCAGCGAGCCGACCTGGGCGATCCGCTCGCCTGCGTCGCTCGTCAGGTCCACGAGCAGCACGTCGGCGCGAGCTGCAGCGAGCGCGGCCGACGCAGCGGCGGCGGTCGCGGCCAGCACCGGCTCATGTCCCCCGGCCGCCAGCAGCCCCTGCACGTTGGAGCCGAACAGCAGGTCCGGGACGAAGACGACGACGCGAGCCACGAGCGCCGCTACTGGTCGTGCAGGCGGCGGAATTCCTCCCGCACGCTCTCGGGCCGGCCCCACTCGTGGAAGACCGGGGCACGGCCGGTGCGGACCTCGCGGATCGCGATCTCCCCCGCGATCCCGGCCTCGTCGAGGAACTCGAGCGTGCGGTGCACGGTCGGCGCTGCGGCGGCGTGGCCGAAGCGGTGGGCGCAGAGGATCCGCCAGTGCCAGTCGTGCTGCGAGTAGGGCTGCGCGTTGCACGTGACGACGAACGTCGCCGCCTCGATGTAGCGGCTCTCGTCGGAGATCCGCAGGTCGAGCTCCAGGTCGGTCCAGTCGTCCGGGAGCGCGTCCAGCACCTCGTGGAACGTGTCGGCCAGCGCCATGGGCCGCAGCGTATCGACCGGCGCGCCGCGCCGATCGCTCAGCCCGCGACGGTCTCGACGATGAGGAACACGTTGAGCGCGATGATCGCCCCGGCCACGACCGACGCCGCGATCGTCGTCCCGCGCCGGTTGACGAGCGTGCCCATCACGTCGGCGCGCCGCGTCAGCAGGACCAGGGGAACGAGCGCGAACGGGATCCCGAACGACAGCACGACCTGGCTGATGACGAGCGACTTCGTCGGGTCGAGTCCCAGCGCCAGGACGATCAGCGCCGGCGTCATCGTCACCAGCCGCCGCAGCGCGAGCGGGATGGTGCGCGCGATGAAGCCCTGCATGACGACCTGCCCCGCGTACGTCCCGACGCTCGAGGAGGCGAAGCCCGACGCCAGCAGCGCCACCGCGAACGCGGTCGCCGCCTCCGGCCCGACGAGGTCCTTGAACCCCGCGTAGGCGCCCTCGATCGTGTCCAGCCCGTTCAGCGGGCTTTCGAAGAACAGCGATGCCGCGATCACGAGCATCGACATGTTGACCAGGCCGGCGATGCCCATCGCGATCGTGATGTCCACGCGCTGGAAGCGCAGCAGCGTGCGCTTCTCGGCCTCGTCGCGCGGGCGGATCCGGTCCTGCGTCAGCGCGGAGTGCAGGTAGATGACGTGCGGCATGACGGTCGCGCCGAGGATCGCCGTCGCCAGCAGCACGCTGTCGGTCCCGTCGAAGTGCGGGACGAACCCGCCGGCCGCCTCGCCGAGATCGAAGCCGATGCGCAGCGTGTCGTAGATGAAGCCGAGCAGGATGACCGCGAGCAGGAACCCGATCGCGACCTCGAACCTGCGGTACCCGCGCGCCTGCAGCGCCAGGACCCCGAACGAGACGACGGCGGTCATCAGGCCCGCGACGAACAGCGGCACGCCGAACAGCAGGTTCAGCGCGATCGCCGCGCCGACGAACTCGGCCAGGTCGGTTGCCATCGCGACGATCTCCGCCTGGACCCACAGCCCCCACGTCACCGGGCGCGGGAAATGCTCGCGGCACAGCTCGGGCAGGTTGCGACCCGTCGCGATGCCGATCTTCGCCGACAGGTTCTGGATCAGCATCGCCATGAGGTTCGCGGCGAGCAGCACCCACAGCAGCAGGTACCCGTAGGTCGCGCCGCCCGCGATGTTCGTCGCGAAGTTGCCCGGGTCGACGTAGGCGATGCAGGCGACGAACGCCGGGCCGAGCACGGCGATCGCGGTGCGCATGCGGCCGCGCGACTGCAGGCGCTCGAGGTCGCTCAGGTCGCGGACCTTGTGCGACGCCGTCTCGGGATCCAGCCCCGGGGGGACCTCGCCGCGCTTGGCCGCCGCCTCCATCAGCGCAGCACCTCGACGCGCATCGCCCTGGCCAGATCCCCGCCGAATGCCTGCGGGCCGCCCGCGAACGTCGCGAACACCGGCCCGTCGAACGGCTGCTTCTCGACGACCTCCAGCAGGTCGCCGAGCGCGATCCCCTGCTCGGTCAGGTAGCGGAGCATCTGCGGGTCGGCATCGGAGATCCGCACGAAGCGTCCGCGCTCGCCGACGGCCATCGCCTGCAGCGCGACCGTGTCGCCCTCGTCGATGACCAGGTCGGCCGACGGGATCGG